>JAQTVQ010000018.1 GCA_028706715.1 Minisyncoccota bacterium
TATCAGGATAATGGCAAAAATCGTAAAAACGATGATTTTCGTTTTTCTATTCATCATTATTAATTGCTTCATAAGTATTAAACTTACTAAAAATAGCCAATAAATGGCGATAAAGAACAATATAAAAAGAGCTATGGGCTTGATCCTTGCCTCATTCCTTGCATTACGCTAGACGGAAGGGCATTGGTTTAATTTTTCGGCTTAGCCCGTTAACAGCTTTAGGCTGTAATTAATGCCGAAAAATATATAAAAAAAAGACAGCTGTGGGCTGGCAATTCATCTTTAAAAGACCTATTAAGATTTGAAGCAATGAAACAAAAGCCAATCAGCACGCTTAACAGCTCTAAGACTATTAAGACAATGAACTTTGGCTGCTTATTTTCAAAAGCCAAATCCAATAAAATAATACCACATCAAAATAATCAGCCTCAATCCCCTCCCTGTGGATAACTTTACAGAGGCCGGGCCTCTGTAAGTTTTTAGGCTTTTTTATAGTTGATCCAATCGCTAACAAAACTTATCATTCTTTCCTTTTCTTCAAACGTATTGTTTAAAAAATCTCTCTTGGTTAATGACGGAAAGTTATTGTGCCCTAAATAATCAAGATAGCTGGACCAACGGTAATCTTCTAAGAATTCCTTGGCTTTCTCAACATCTTTTATTCCCCTCTCTTTCCAGCCGGGCTCTATAATCCCAATAGGATTTGTATGGATGTAAACAAAAAGCGTTTTTAAATATTCGTTGCCTTCCACCCGCGAAGCCTTAAACCTTCCCTGGAACAGAGGACCGACCCTTTTATATTTTTCATTGAAATATCTTGCATATCCGGTATTTAACTTCTGCAAAAATCTGCTAATCCCTTCTTCTTTTTCCTGGCATAGAAGCAAATGGATATGGTTGGGCATAAAAACAAAAGCTAGAATTTCCACCAAAGTATTTCTTCCTCCCTCTTCTTCAAAAATAACAGAGGCCCGGCCTCTGTTAGCTGAAATTCTTTTGCTTCTTCTGTCGCGTATAGTTACCGACGAATCATCGTTAAACTCGTATAAAGAAAAAATGCCCCGCCAATAATCTTGATCGTTCATAAAAATCCGCCTCTGCTCAACCCCGCGAGTTATTATATGATAAATCTCCCCGTTTATGAATTCTATTTGCCTTTTTGGCATATTAATAAACTACTCTATTTTTTAAATTATCCTCGCCCTAAGCCCTGTGGATAACTTTACAGAGGCCGGGCCTCTGTAAGTTTTTAGGATAGTCCTCGGAGATGGAGGATTATGCGGATAAGCAGGATCAATAGTTCTTGACGGGACATTTCGCCAATCGGCTTGTCAATTGTAAAAGGAAGATTAATTTGCGTAGAATTATTGGAATTTCCGGATCCCTCATTGGAATTATTGCTGGTTCCGGAATTAACCTGATCAAGAGTTGAAGCATTTAAGTAATAAGTATAAGAGTCCTCTTTTACGCCGCTTAAAGGAATCTTTGTTTCCAAACAGGGGATAATCGTTATAGACCGGTTTTGGCTGCTAAAATTGGGAATAATTAATTCTCCTTGCTGGTTTTTATCAAGGCTTATCGTTCCCAGTGAAAGCCTGCCGAGATTGTCTTCAATAATATATCTTAGCTTAAAATACGCAGCAGAATCGGCAGCCTTAAAGCTGATTTTCAGGCCGTCTCTGCCTCCGCTGAATTTCTGCCAGTGGCAAGACCATTCCGTCAAAGTTTGCCCCAAATTAATGCTGCCTTGGCCGGAAAAAGGCATAAAGTTGTTAAAAGGCACCAATTTTATTTTTTTCAAATCCTGGTTTTTGTAGCAATATTTCTCGCCCAAAGAGCAATCATTGGCCAAAACAGCCACGCTCCAATCGCTAAAAGCCTGGCTTAAAGTCATGCCGGAAAAGTGCTCCTTCAAGTAATCATCTACGCTTTTTGCTCCTGTTTCAGAAGAATGCAAAGTATAAGACAGAATTTCAATTCCGTATTGTTCAACCAAGTAATGAGTAAAAAGCGTTAAAGCGCCGTAATCATACGCTTGTCCTCGCCATTCAGTAAAAGAATCAAAAGGATAATCCAAAAAATCATTGACTCTAGATTTGAGATAGCTCTGATTATAATTGTTATTGTATCCCAAAAGAGTAATGGCAAATTCGGCTCTCGCTTCATTTAGCCAAACATCGTCAGAAACGCCGTATATCCTGTCTTTTTGGTTATACTGGATTAAATGGGTAAATTCATGCGCTATAAGGCTTTTCATAAAAGGATCGGTCAAATAATCGGCGTTTAAATAAATCATCTCTCTTTGGTTGGAATTCGGAACCTGAATTTTTTCATATTCGTCATTGGTTCTAAAATAGCCCTTGTATGAATCTTTTAAAGAATAAAACAGTATTGTGATTTTGTTGTCATTATCTATGCCCGGCTTCCACTCCGAACCGAATTGATTGGTCAGAATGGGATATATCTTTGAATCAAATTCGCTGCCTAAGCCGTGCAAAGCGGAAATAGCCTCTTCCCTTTCTGAAGAAGGCAGATTGTTCCACCAATAATCGTCAACGTAAAAATACGCGTTGGAGCTAATCTTTTTCAGAGAAGCGGAAATTTGACTGGAAGAATTTTTGCTGTAATCTTTTTCCACAAAAAAATTCACTCTCTGATCTTGATAGTCCGCATTGGCGCAAACGGGCAAAATTGCAAACAGTATTGCAACTGAAAAAAATATCTTTTTTGAGTCCATTATTTTCCGCTAAGCAATTGTAATAGAATTTGAATTATTTGAATTAATAAATTTCTTCTTTGCTGATTATCATCCTCTTCTTGAGAATTTTCTCCCTTGGAGGTTTCTTCCGCAGTCTGGGTTTGGCTGACAACTTTTACGCCAATGGCATCAGCAGGTTCCTCCTGAACTCCCATATAATCAATGGCGCGCGCTTTGATGGAATATTCTCCCTCTGAAGGCGCCGTCCAATTATACTCCCATTCAAAGCCCGTATCAATCGCCTTGGCCGCAACCGTCTTCTGCCAAGTTTCCCCATCGTCCAAACTTATTTCCGCTTTTTGGATAGAAGAGCCGCCCTCATCCACGCTTTGGCCTTTGATAACAAAATCTTGTCCGGCTGTAATTTCCATCCCCTCCTGCAAATTGGCAATGCTTGAAGACGGAACGGTTGTCAGAACCGTTGAAGTAGGATTATCCGGCTGGCACCAAACAATGTTGGAAATGCCGGAAGAACCGTCTCCGTTTACCGCTTTCATGGCAAAAAACCAGGTTCTGTCTTGAGCCAGCCCCCCTACAAATCCCTTAACGGAAGTCCCGCTCCAAGATTGGCTGTAAGCATAGGCTAAATCATAATTTACATCATTTATTCCCGATAAGGCGTATTTCACTTCATAGCTTGTGGGGCTTCCCGCAGGAAGGCTCCACCACAACCAAACCGATCCCGGAGTGCCTGAAAAAGCGCAACGCAAATCAGTAATCGCATCGGGCGCGGCGGCCTTGATGGAGAAAGGAGCCAAAACAACTATTAACGCAAAAAAGACTGAAAGCTTTAATATGTTTTTTGCTTTCATATTTTTAAAAAAAATTATTCTTATAATTCCAGTATAACAAAATAATAAAAAAAGAAAAATTGAAGAATCATATAAACGCACAGGCGGAGCTTGGCTTAAGCATCCGCCCGATATCTATACGATAAAAAAAGGCAGCCGGTTGCAAGATCACGGCAAAAAAATACACAGGAAAAATACACAGGTGCCACCTGTGCAGATTTCTGCACAGGTGGCACCTGTGTATTTTGCTTGGGTGTTTTTGTGTGATGACTAGCTTGGCTTTGTTCCGGTATAGGCGGGATTTCAGCGTGGTAAAGCAAAGCTCGCTACGTAATAAATTTTTGCGAAAATTTAAACGTGGCTGGGAAGGCCGTGCAATAAACTTTGCGAAAATTTAAACGTGGCTGGGAAGGCCACGCAATAGACTTTGCGAAAATTTAAACGTGGCTGGGAATGCTGAAGCTCCGGCCACTATAAAGCAAAGCTCGCCGCGTAATAAATACACGGCCTAGATATAAACATATAAACAAAAATCTCTAGACATAAACAAAAATTTTGAAGCTACACAATAATTAAATACTTCTTGAATAAGCAAAACCCGCCTTCCCTAAAGAGGGTTGGCGGGATTTTGCTTTTCCGCTCTGCCTTTCACAAGTAAGGCGCGAAAATTCAGTACAAGATTACTATGTTCCAATGCTTACCAAGTTGGTGTCAGCAGGAATGGTGTAGTTTACACCGCTGCTGGAACCAACGGCGGCACCAGTTTCAGCAAAAGTTACAGAAGTTGACGGGATAATGGTCCAGTGCATGGAAGTGTTCTGTGCCCAAGCTGAAGTGTCGGTTGTGGTAATTTGCAAGCTAACTCTCTTTGTCACGCCATTAGTAATAACCAAATTGCTAGAAGCGATATCAAAGGTAACAGTTCCAGAGGCGGCGTCAACTGTGGTTGTTCCGACAGTGATGGCTGTGTCTGTGTCTGTGTCAACTAATCTGAACATGGAAGAAGCGGCTCCTGCTGGCAATCCGACTTTGGAGTAGAAAGTGACGCTAGTCAAGTTTACATCCGAAGTGGTTCCGTAAGAGTTCAATCCCCAAGTAGCGTAAGTCTTGTAAGTTCCTCTTCCGACTGTTCCAGACGGAGAAGCGGCGTCTTTCAAGATTTCAACAACGATCGGGTTCAAAGTGTAGGTTCCCGCTGCGGTGCTGCCGCTGCTAACGCGAAGGTCGCCCGCTGTAGAGGATTGGAACAACTGTCCGGAAGTCTTTCCAATGGTGGTGAACTGTCCGGAAGTGGCGGCAATCGTCCAGTAGAAGTTGGTGCCGGTAATGCTGGAAGCAGTGTTGGCAACAATTCTCAAAGTCTTGGCGGTGCCTTTAACAAAGGTTACGGCAGGAGACAAAATGTCTGTTCCGCTGAAGGTAACTGTGTCGGCGCCTGTGGCAGGAGCGACAAAGTTTGTTACCTGGGTGGTTCCGTCATACAAAGCGACTCCGTTCAACAATGTGTCCATTGTGCCGGTGTTGGGAACACCGGTCAAGACCAAAGATCTCAATGACTGATCTTCTCTTTGGGCAGTGACTTTAAGAGTTCCAACAGTAACCTGGGAAGCAGGACTCATGATGGATTGGTTCAAAGGAGTGGTCAAAGCGTCTCCAGCATAAGTGGCAGTCGGTGCTTGGTTGATGCTAACAGCTGGCAACACTAATTCTGAAGCTGAAGTAATATTGTAGGATCCGGCTTGAGCTGAAGAATTCATTCCGGTACCGATAATGGATTTGGCTCCTGTCAAGTTTTTCTCTAAAGAAACGACTATAGAAGCCGGGTCAGGAGCGGTAATTCCATTAGTAATACCTTTTACGTAGAAAGGCATTGTGGTGTTGGCCGGAATAGTGGCGCTCAAGTTGAAGTAATTGGTGGTGGCCGGAGAGTTATCCCAGTCAGCAGCGGCAAAAGTAGCCAAGTTGCTGGAGATTAAAGCTCCGCCTTCGTTGTATAAACCAACGGAAGTGATGGATCCAGTGGCTCCGGACGGACCGGTGATTTTGAATCCAAGGGATGATACTAATACGTCTTCCCCAACAGCTCTGATGTCAAATACACCCAAGGTTTGAGCAGAGGTGGATTTAACAAATTGAGCGGCTGTTCCTTGCGGAGTGGAAGCGCTAACAGAAACGGATAATGTTCCAGCAGTGATAGCGATCTCGTTGGTGGTTCCAGCGGGCAAAGCAGAGCTCGGGCCGGCAACGCCGACGCCGGAGGTAGCTCCGACACCTGAAACGGAGTCAATGTCAGCTTGCAATTCAACCACTCTGCCGGATCCGGAGACTACATCTCCCAAAACTTTCAAGGTCTTGGCAGATCCTCTGGAAAGAACGAGAGGAGAAGTAAAGTTAACAGTAGCTTTTCTGCTAGAGAAAGAAGCGGCTGTTCCAACAACAGTGCCGTCTACGACGACTCTGATGTTGTTGATGTCGGTGTCAAGAATGGCGCTTCCTGTTCCATCGCTCGGGGTTCCAAGATAGGTGACAACAAATTGGTTAATGTTGACATCTTCATTGGTTCCGGCGGAAACGACAAAGTTGCCTAATTCAACATCTTTGGTACCAGATCCGACGGAGGTGACGGGAACGACAACGCCATTGGTGACGCTAACTGATCCCAAAGCTCCTCCGGCAACAATGGTGTAAGCATTGCCAACAACAGGGAAAGTTCCGGTAAATGTGGAATTTCCTCCGATGGAGGCGGCTGCTTCAATACCCATTTTAACAGTTGCGGAAACTCCGGTAGCTGAAGAAGAAATGGAAACTACGATATCCAAAGTCTTGGAAGTGCCCTTGGTGATGGTAAGAGCGGGGGCAAAGGTAAAGGTAGCAACTCCGGAAACCATATATTGGGTTGTTCCAATTTGTTTTCCATTTTCAAAAACCTTAACAGCTGAAATATCAACATTGGTAAGGTCGGCTGTTCCGAAAGACTTGACTTTCAAGGTGTTGATAGTTGCATCGGCATCAGTTCCGGCGGTCAAGACCACTTTGGCGACTGTCTTGTTGGCTTCACCTTTCAATATGTTTCCGCCAGCAGGAGTGTCAGAAGCTAAAGCGACTGTCAAAGGAGTGCCGGTAACTGTTGCTGTTCCTGTTCCAGAACATGGCAAGCCGGTTGTCGGGCTGTATCCAGTGGCTGTTGTGCATCCTTCGGGAAGAGTAGTTACGCTAACCGGAGTGCATGGCTCGCCGGTTGTCGGGCTGTATCCAGTAGCTGTTGTGCAGCCTGCCGGAAGAGTTGTTCCGGTTCCTGTAGAGGTGCCGGAAGCTAATAATTCATTTAATTTGGCTCTTGTGATAGGGCCAACATAACCGTAGACAGGAGTAATTCCATATTTTGTTTGGAAAGACTTGACTGCGGCAGTTGTCAACGCACCAAAATAGGTGGTTTCATTTCCTGCAGATCCAACTCCAGTTGCGGCGACTTGGGTGTCGGCGCTCTGGTTTAAGAAAGCCTGCAAGCATTTAACGTCAGCGCCTGTAGAACCTTGGCTTAAGTTTCTGTCAAAAGTAATGCCAGCGCAAGCGGCGGGAACATTACCAGTGGCAGTGGTGCCAGTGGTTCCGGTAGTTTGAGTAGTTGTTTGACCAGCCAACAATTGGGCGATCAAAGCTACTAAGCCGTCGTTGTCACACTCGCTAAGAGTGCTAACAGAACAAGCGGCAGCTGCCGGACCGGCAACTACTAAAGCAAAAGCAATAGAGGCTAAAGCGACTAAAGTTTTTTTGGAATTCATTTTTGCTTTATTGATAATTTAATTGCAAAGATATTCCTTAGAAATTCTTTTGAATTAAATTATCCTTTTTATTTTTTCCCGTAAGCCTTTCGGCTTAAGGGTTGACCTATTATTTTTGGAAGCCGCTGCCGACCCTTGTTTGGCTATGCAGCCATAAGCGACTCTTTGAGCCTTACTTTTTTGGCCTTGCCGCAAATCAGTTTTCCTGGTTAGCGGCAAGACCGCAAAGCAAAGGCTTCATTTTCTCCTCGTATGCCGAGGGCGGAAAGAAGGTTGTTTTTTCTTTGCTTGTTCGCAAAGAAGGAACCTGCTCTCTGCTCTCAACACTCTCGGAGCTACTTACTTACGAATTTTCAATGAATGTTTCCTGCCTGCCAGTAGGCAGGCAATTTTCAATCTCTAGTTATTTATTACTGGTTTTGGTTTGCTTCTCCTTCTGTCTTCGGCGTGGTGGTCGCGTTCTTGGCTTGGTTCGGGATTTCATTAATTACGATATTCAAAGCGTCTTCCACTTCTCCTTCGGCCAAAAGATCTTTCGCCTCCAACAACAGAACAGCTTGAGCTTCGGTTAAGCTGCTGTTTTCCAATTTCTCAATTTCATTGTCTAAGTATAACTTATAATACGCAGCGGCGGATTCTGCAAGATCTGACTTTTGCACATCGTTAACAATATCTGTTTTGATTGTCTGCTCTATGGCTTCCTGTTGTATTTTTAAAGATTCTAATTGGCCGACAACCTGCCTGGCTATTCTCTGCTTGTCTTCGCTTGAAGCTTCTTTCAAAGCTTTGGAAGCAACGGCCAATGTTTTTTGCGCCTCAACTATGCTTGCCGCCAGTTTTTGGCCTTGGTTTTTTTCCTGCAAGGTTATCTTGGAAAGATCGTCAAACCTGGCCGCGGCCAATTCCAGCTGGGCAATCGCCTTTTCTTGTTCCGGCACAAAAACCATTTTAACGTTCTGCGAAACCTTTTTTAAAGGATAAAGTAAATCTCCGGGCAAAGCGTTTTGGGCTACGGCAAAAGAAGCGCTCGCAGTTATTGAAACAAAAGCGAAAACGGAAACGGCTAAAGAAAAAGCCGGCTTGGCAAAAAGATTAAAGCTAATCCAAGATAAAGGCCGTTTAACCGGTTCGGCCGCCATGCCTTCCGGCAGGCTGGCCAAAATTCTTTGTTCCGTCAAAACAGCCCAATCAGCATTGGGCTTGATGCATTCAAGCTGCTCCAGTTTTTCAATTATTTGTTCGTCTGTCATTTTCATAGTTCAAAAGGCTTTTATGCCTGGAAGGCAAAGATTTTTCCCGCCTTATATATTAAGACGGATTTTCAGACTTTTTGTTACACATTGCCCGCCATAGCTCTGAAAGAGCGGAGGAGGGCTTTGCCTCGCCATAGCTCTGAAAGAGAGAGGGAGAACAAGCCCTACGAGCTAATCCCTACAAGCTAAAAACTTAGGCTTCTTCTATGATTCGGCGGAGTTGTTTTAGGGCGCGGTGGATAATCACTCTTGTCGCGGCTTCCGTTTTATCAAGAGCCTGGGCAACTTCGCCGATAGGGGCTTTGTCAATGTAATAAAGCGATATGGCTTGGCGCCAATCGCCGCGCAACCGCGCCAAAGCGGCGTGGACTTGTTTTGCGTCATCGGCTAAAACGGCTTTCCTCTCAATGTCCACTTTATCGTCTTTTAAACTAAAATATTTGTCTATGTCCAAATTATAACGATTGTCGCGGCTGCGGTAATGGTCAGCCACCAAATTATGGGCGGTGCGAAATAAAAAAGCGGAAGGATTTTTGATGTCTTTGTCGCGGCAAACTTGCTGCCAATAGCGAGTAAAGGTTTCCGCCGCTATATCTTGCGCAATAGGTTCGGACCCAATCTTCAAATAAATGAAACGATAAATCTTCCCTATCTTTTCCTGATAAAGCTTTGAAAAATTTTCTTTTTTAATATTGTCGTTATCCATTTGTTTTAATTGCCGCGGTCGTGTCGCGATCCAGCGTTGCGGCTGTCGCGATTGTCGCGGTCGTGTCGCGGTTAAGCATTATGGCTGTCGCGGTCTTGTCGCGATTGTGTCGCGGTTCTGTCGCGGTTGTCGCGGTCGTGTCGCGGTCGTGTCGCGATTCTGTCACGGTTGTCGCGATTCTGTCGCGATTGTGTCGCGGTTGTGTCGCGGTTCTGTCGTGGTTGTCGCGGTCGTGTCGCGATTGTCGCGGTTCAGCATTATGGCTGTCGCGGTCTATGCTATCTCTTTCCTTCTTAAGAAACCCTTATCAAAAAACAATTCCCTGATTATGTCAATATTTTCTGTTCAAAAAATAAACTAACTTTTATGAAAATAATAAATATCTCTCCCCTTCTTAACGGCTTTCAACATTTGCCTATTTCTAAGATTGTTTAGCTTCCTTTGCAAAGATCTAGTTCCGTAATCAGGAAGACCTTCTTCTATATCGCTTCTTTTTGCTTTTCCTTTTTCTTTTAAAAATTTCAATATCTTTTTTTCCGAGGCAGTCATTTTTTCGGGATCTTCAAAAAAATTCACTTTTATTTCTTCGTCCCTTTCTTCTCCTTTTGCCTTTTTTACGGCTCTTTTAGCCGGCTCTTTTTCTTTTATTTCTCTCGGCTCGGAAATCTGCTTAACCGCTGTCTTTTCTTTTATTCTCCTGCTCAATATTTCCTTAATTTTCTCGTATTCATTTTCTAAAATTAGAAAATTCTTGGAATCAACCCAATCCTGTTCTTTTGCCAAATCAAACATTAATGTTATTTCATCCAAATAGAATAAGTTTCTTTTTACAATATCCGTTTTCTCGGTTTGGGAAAGAAAGCTCAAAGACTGTTCGGAAATTGACAAAGATGAAAAAATTTTCAGGGCTCTGCGGCGCAAAGCAAACTTTAACGGCTCTTTCTTTGGAAAAAGAGCCGTCACCTTATACAGGGCTAATGTAAGTTTAAAAATATCGGCTTTAGTCATGCTGTTTTGATCGTCGCAAATATAAAAAAGATTATTAATCCTATAAAACGCATTATAACCTAAATTTGCCATTTTGCCTAGTGTAAACAAATAAAAAACCGCTTTTTAAAAAATAAATCTTTATGCCTTGCTGATTAGAAGCTTAATGCCAAGACCGGAAATCTGCCCTCCGGCAAAAATTAAAAAAGTGGCAAAAGCCGTCCAGCTCGCCATATTGATAAACTGGAAAATTGTTTCTTCGGGAAAAATATTGGAAATGTTTTCCATTGCTATTTTTTCAGCCTGATTCTGCAAAAAAATTTGAGCTTCAGTTGAGTCCTTGGGTAAAACTGCAATCTCCTGGCTCTGCTGGACTTTTTTAACCTCTCCCTGTTCTGCCGGTTTAAAAACCTGCGGAAAATCTTTTTTCCCCATAAAAAAATCATAAGAAGAGAAAACTGTCCATCCGATCAGCGACAAGCCGGCGATTACTATCAACCAAGCGGATAACTTTGTAAAATTAGGATCCATAAATATTTGTTAAATTTAAAATGTAAAAATAAATTTGATTTTTTAATTTTAATTTTGCTATAGTCCCGCAAACGCCTTAATTTTGGCAATCGGAAAAACAGTTATTGAATTGTCGCTTCCATATATATATGAAAGACCTAAAACTTTCCCCTCAAGATCAAAAATCGGAGAGCCCAAAGACTCTTCCGTTTCTATAATACTCGTTTTTACAAAAAATTCACCGTTGAAAGATTTGACGATCCCTTCGTTTACCGAAAAATCGGGCAAAAAAGTCTTGGCGTCAAAAATTTGGCTTATCAAAAAAATCCTTTCCCCAATCTTTAGCTGGTCCAGCATAAAAAACCCGACAGCGGATAGCCCGTTTTTTTCAATTTTAACCAAGGCCAAGTTTTGATCCGTATCTCTTTTTATCACCTGCCCCTTAACGGCTTGGCTGTCTATGAAAAAATAATTTTTGCCGGAAGAGGGAACCAGCTCCGCCAAAGTTACGGCTAATCCGTCAGAAGTTAAAATCAGCCCCGATCCTGTAATTGTTTTTTTGCCGACAACCGTTTTCACTCCAAGAACCGAGCTTTTCACTTTTTGGATTGAATCTTTTAAAGCGTTATTCTCCTGAATATAATATTTTTCTTCCTTGGTTACAAAATAGTTCGGAGAAGATTCTATCGCCGAATAAAAATTGGGCAGAAATTTTTGTCCCAAAAAACCGCCGAGAACGCCGGCCGCAATCATCAGTAAAAAATAAATAAATTGTTTAATCGGCATAGTAAATTATTTTCTCTTCGCGGAAGATTTTTTAGCCGAAACCGAATCAATAAAAAATATCTTATCGTCCTTGGCGTCAATCAAAGCTCTCTCGCCTTCTTTAATTTGAGAAGTGACTATTTTAAGAGCCAAAGGATTTAATATTTCCTTTTGGATTACTCTTTTCAGCGGCCTGGCTCCAAGCATCGGGTCAAACCCTATTTTCGCCAAAAGGCCTTTGGCTTTTTCAGAGATATTAATGCTTATTTTCTTCTTTTTTAAGCGATCTTTAACCTTTTCAATCTCCAAGTCCACAATCTTTTTGATCTCCTTTTCTCCGAGATAATCAAAAATTACAATTTCGTCTATACGGTTTAAAAATTCGGGTTTGAATTTTTCGCGCAAAGCGGACATAACTTTTTCCTTTAAGTCTTTCTTTCGGCTGATCTTTTCCCCGCTGTCAGACAGGAATCCCAAAGTGGACTCGCGGGCAATAACGTCCGATCCGACATTGGAAGTCATAATTAAAATGGTATTGCGGAAAGAAGTCGCCCTGCCTTTAGCGTCGGTCAGCCGTCCGTCCTCCAAGACCTGCAAAAGAATATTGAATATTTCAGGATTTGCCTTTTCAATTTCGTCCAGCAAAATGACGCTATAGGGCCTGCGCCTTACTTTTTCTGTCAGCTGGCCTCCTTCGTCGTAACCGACATAGCCGGGAGGAGATCCGATCATTTTGGAAACGTCAAATTTCTCCATATATTCGGACATATCCACCCGTATCAAAGAATTTTCGTCGTTAAAAAGGAATTCGGCCAAAGCGCGGGCGGTTTCGGTTTTTCCCACTCCTGTCGGTCCGAGAAAAATAAAAGAGCCTAGAGGCCGGGATTCTTCCGAAATTCCGGCGCGCGCGCGGCGAATGGCATTGGAAACGGCTTTAATGGCTTCTTCTTGGTCAACAATTCTTTTGGCCAAAACATTCTCCATTTTTTCCAATTTCTTTACTTCCGATTCCAAAAGCCTCGTAACCGGAACTCCTGTCCAGCGCGAAACCACGCGAGCGATTTCCTCGGAAGAAACTTCCTGTTTTAAAATAGGATTTTGCTTCTGCAAAGCCACTAATTTTTTCTCGTATTTTTTAAGATTTTTGAGCAAATCCGGCATCAGGCCGTATTTAATTTCAGCCACCTTTTGCAAATCCCCTTCTTTCAAGGCTTTTTCTTCTTCATATTTTTGCTTTTCAATCCCTTTCTTCAGTTCTTTGATTTTGGAAATGGTTTCTTTTTCGGTTTGCCATCTTAAAGAATAAGTCTTTGCTCTTTCCTGCAATTCAGCCAGCTCTTTATCTATGGCTTTTTCTCTTTTAACAATCTCTTTTTTTTCCTTATCGGAAGCGGTTAATTTTTCTTTTTTCATCGCTTCCCTCTCAATCTCCAATTTTTGGATTCTTTTGGCCAATTCTTCATACTCCACCGGCTCGGACTCCATTTCCAAACGCAAAGCCGAGGCGGCCTCGTCCATCAAATCAACCGCTTTGTCAGGCAGAAAACGATCGCTGATATAGCGGCTGGACAGTTCGGCGGCGGCGACTAAAGCCGCGTCTTTTATTTTTAGCCCGTGATGAAGCTCATATTTTTCTTTTAAGCCGCGCAAAATGGCGATTGTGTCTTCAACCGCGGGTTCGTTCACCATTACAGGCTGAAAGCGGCGCTCCAAAGCCGGATCTTTTTCAATATATTTTTGATATTCTTTTAAAGTCGTAGCTCCGATTGTCCTCAATTCTCCGCGCGCCAAAGCCGGCTTCAACAGATTGGAAGCGTCAATGGCTCCTTCGGCTCCACCGGCTCCGACCAAAGTATGCAATTCGTCAACAAAAAGAATATACAGGCCTTGCGTTTTTTTGAGCTCTTTGAGCAAAGCTTTTACTCTGTCTTCAAACTCTCCGCGATATTTTGTTCCGGCAATAAGAGATCCCAAATCCAAACTAATAAGCTCTTTGTTCTTCAGGCTTTCCGGCACGTCGCCTTTAACGATTTTTTGGGCCAATCCTTCAACAATAGCGGTTTTTCCCACTCCAGCCTCTCCGATT
The DNA here is from genome assembly GCA_028706715.1 of Minisyncoccota bacterium. GTDB lineage: Bacteria > Patescibacteriota > Minisyncoccia > Minisyncoccales > JAQTVQ01 > CAIMDX01. Next base: position 13,639 of record JAQTVQ010000018.1, read on the forward strand.
AAAACCGGATTGTTCTTGGTGCGGCGCGACAATATCTGCATCAGCCTCCTGATTTCGTCCTCTCTGCCAATAACCGGATCAAGCTTTCCTTTTTTTGCCAAGCCGGTCAAATTACGGGCGAATTTTTCCAATATCTTATAATGAGACTCCGGATCGGGAGAAGTTACTCTCTCTCCGCCGCGCAAATGGTCAAAAATCTTTTTAGCGGTTGCGTAATTCAATTTTTCCTCTTCCAAATCATCAGCGCCGACGCTGGCGGGACGATCAACGTATGCCGCCTTGCCTAAAATATCTTTGGCTCTGGTCGGCGTGGACAAAAGGCCGAGGAATAAATGTTCCAAAGAAATAAAATCGTCCTGCATTTGAGCCGATTCGTCGCGCGCGCGATTTAAAACTTTGACCACATCCTGCGTAAGATAAAACTGGCCCAAAGCCTGCCCGGGCAAAACCGGTATTTGGCTAAGAGCGTTTTTAACCCTTCTTTTTAAATCGTCAATATTTACCCTTAATCTTTCCAGTAAATTTAAAACTATGTTTTCATCGTCAGAGAGCAAAGCAAAAAGAAGATGCAAAGCATCTATCTGCTGCTGGCCTTTTTCTCCGGCTATTTTTTGGGCGTCCATCAAAACTTTCTGCGCCCTGTTTGTAAAATTCAAACCATCCATATACTTAAAATTCTATAATAATTAAAAGGCAAAGGCAAATAATTTATACACTTG
>JAQTVQ010000004.1 GCA_028706715.1 Minisyncoccota bacterium
GATTTGCTGGAAATGTTTGGAGGCCATCCTCCGGCCGCCGGCTTTACCGTCAGAAATGATAATTTGGAAAAATTCAAAGAAAAACTAATAGATTATTTCAGCAAAAAAAAATAGCCCCAAGAAAAAAGACACAGGAAAAAATACACAGGTGCCACCTGTGCGAAAACTTGCACAGGTGCCACCTGTGCAACTGGGGGTGGATAACTTATGCATTGAGCCAAAACATTTTCTTGGTTATAATATCAATAATGAACATTTTTAATCTTTCTAGCTTTTTATCCTCCATCAAACAAAAATTGGGAAAGGCCAAACAAAAAGATGCCAAAGCCTTTACTCTCATAGAGCTGATACTTGTTGTTGCCATCATCGGCATCCTTACTGCCGTAGTTCTTGTGTCCATCCAAGGCCCTCAAGCCTCAGCTAGAGACAGTCGCAGACAAAGCGATCTTTCTCAAATCGGAAAAGGCTTGCAAGCCTATTACCTTACCCATAACACTTATCCTCAAAGCGAAGAGATATCCTTGGAAAACGACGAAGAAAACGCAGAATTTGCCCAAGCCATGGAGCAGGGAGGATATTTTTCTGTCTTGCCCGAAGATCCAAGCTATACGGCAGGAGGAGAATATACCTACAAATATATTTCCACAACTTCAGACTCATATACTCTTTGCGCTAAAGCAGAATCCAAAGAAGGCTACTATTGCGTCAGTCCGGAATTCAGCGGCGTCAGCCAAGAGGACAGCGTCCCGATGTTTGCGGGCTGGGGAGGAGGGGGATCTGGAGAAACATTTGTTTGCGGAGTTAGCACAGTGGAAGGCGCGGGCGGTTTGACCTACGGGACGGTTCTTGGCCCGGACGGCAAGTGCTGGCTGGATCGCAACCTGGGCGCCACGCAAGTGGCCACTTCCGCCAGCGATGTCAATTCCTATGGCTATTACTACCAATGGGGCAGACCGACAGACGGCCATCAGGTTTCTAATAGTCCCGCGACCATTATAAAGAGTCCGACTGATATTCCTGGTCATGGTTATATTATTAGGGTATGGGCAGAGCCTTATGATTGGCGCAATCCGCAAAGTCCAAACGAAGCAACCCTTTGGGCTGGCGCTAATGGCGGGTCGAACAATCCGTGCCCGACCGGTTGGCATGTGCCGACACAGACGGAATGGGCGACGGTGGCGGGTTATTTTTCGCCGCAAAACAGCGTTGGCGCGTTTAATTCAACATTGAAACTGCCACTAGCCGGTTATCGCATTTCCCAGGATCCCATTCTTTGGCTCCAGGGCACAGTCGGTCATTATTGGTCTAGCAACCCGAGCAGTGGCAAGGCTTTGTATCTTAGTTTCAGTTCGGATCATATGAATTCCTATATTATGACCGGCAGGGATAATGGTTTTTCGGTGCGGTGCGTCAAGGATTAGTCCGGCAATTTGACAATTCGTCCTTGCCGTTACGCGGCAAGGACGGCGTGAATTTTTTGATAATATCGGAACTTATATATATTAAATTATTTTTTTTGCACAGGTGGCACCTGTGTATTTTTTCTGTGGGGTTGCGCTATTTTTTGTTTATTTTGGGGATTTTTCATTTGGCTGTAATTTTGATAATATATAAATACTAAAAAGGCTGCGATTATTTTAATCGTTTTTTTATAGAAGATATGGAGTCAAAAGAAGTCAGGGAAAAATTTTTGAAATATTTAGAAAAAAAAGGATGCAAAATAACGCCGTCCGCTTCTTTGGTTCCGGAAAACGATCCCACGACTTTATTTACCAGCGCGGGGATGCAGCAGATGGTTCCTTATTTATTGGGAGAAAAGCATCCTCTTGGCGCTCGTATTGCGAATTCCCAAAAATGCTTTCGCGCCAAGGACATTGAAGAAGTCGGGGATTTGCGCCACAACACTTTTTTTGAAATGCTGGGAGACTGGTCGTTTAACGATTTTTTCAAAAAGGAGCAGATATCTTGGATCTTTGAATTTTTAACCGAAGAAATAGGACTTGATCCGAAAAGGCTTTACATCACCGCTTTTCGCGGAAGCCCGCAGAATGATATTCCCAAAGACGCCGAAACCGTTGAAATTTGGAAAGAGCTTTTCAAAAAAAACGGGATAGAGGCTAAAGAAGCCGACTTTTCAGAAAAAAACGGAATGAAAGAAGGGGAGAGAATTTTTTACTATGATGAAAATAAAAATTGGTGGTCCAGGTCGGGCAATCCGGAGAATATGCCCGAGGGAGAACTGGGAGGCCCGGACTCTGAAATTTTTTGGGACTTTGGGGAAGAATTGAAGCTGCACGAAAATTCGCCATGGAAAGACCAGCCATGCCACGTTAACTGCGATTGCGGCCGGTTTTTTGAAATAGGAAATAATGTTTTTATGCAGTATATCAAGGAGCAGGGTAAAATCAGGCCTTTTTCCAAGAAAAATGTTGATTTCGGAGGAGGGCTGGAACGCATTGTCGCCGCTTCCCAAAGCAGTCCGGATGTTTTTAAAACCGATTTATTTTTGCCTGTGATCAATCATATTGAAAAAATATCAGAAAAAAAATACGCCGGTTCGGAAAGCGAAAACGATAAATGTTTTCGCGTTATCGCCGACCATATCAGGGCGGCTGTCTTTTTGATTTCCGATGGAGCGAATCCCTCCAACAAGGCGCAGGGATATTTTACTAGAAGAGTTATCCGCCGGGCGGTTGTAAAAGCCCAAAAATTAGGGATAAACGAAAATTTTATGGCGCGATCAGCCGAGATTGCTTACAATATTTATGATGGAATTTACGATTTTCCGAAACAAAAAGTAGAAGAGGAGCTGGAAAAAGAAGAAAGCAAATTCAGAAAAACGCTGGCTGAAGGATTAAAAAGGTTCAACAATCTTGTTTCCGAAAACGCTGACAGCGGAAAAAAACTTCTAAGAGGATCGGAATCTTTTTATCTTTACCAATCGTTTGGGTTTCCAAAGGAGTTAATCCAGGAGTTGGCTGCGGAAGAAGACTTTGAATTTGACGAAAAAGGATTTGACAATGAATTTTTGAAGCATCAAGAGTTATCACGCACTGCCAGCGCCGGAATGTTTAAAGGCGGATTAGCCGATGCCGGAGAGCAAACCACAAAATTGCACACCGCGGCTCATTTAATGCTGGCCGCTTTGCGTTCGGTGCTCGGAAGCCATGTATCGCAAAAAGGTTCAAATATTACGGCTGAAAGGCTTCGTTTTGATTTTTCCCATCCTCAAAAAGTCACGCCTGAAGAGCTTGAAAAAGTTGAAGCCTTGGTTAATGAACAAATAGCCGAGGATATTGCGGTTGAAGAAAAAGAAATGAGCTTGGAAGAGGCAAAAAATCAGGGCGCTGTCGGAGCTTTTGAAAATAAGTACGGCGAAGCGGTAAAAGTTTATACTATCGGCGGATTTTCCAAGGAAATTTGCGGAGGCCCCCATGTTAAAAGAACGGGAGAGCTCGGAGCTTTTAAAATAATCAAAGAAGAAAGTTCAAGTTCCGGAATCAGGAGAATTAAAGCGGTTTTAAATTGATTTATTAATTATTAATCAAGTTCTTATGGCTAAAAAAATATTTGATATAATTCCGCCCGGCGGATCTCTTAAAGAAAAAGATTCTTTAAAAACAAAAAATTTTTCAAAAAAATCAGACTTTCAACGCCGTTCGGATAAACCTGAAAAAGAGTCTTCCTCCAATTTTTCAGCAAAATTTTTAGCGCTGGCGATTGTTTTGATCTTGTTGGGAGCGGCGGCTTATTTTCTAGTTGAATCCGAGGCGAATATTAAGATATGGCCGGAAATTTTTTCAGCAAAAACCCAAGATCAAGTTTTGCTGAAAGCCGGAGACGCGGGCCAGCAGATTGACTTTGAACAAAAAATTGTTCCTGCCGTTTTAATTCAAAAAACATTAGAGCAAGGAATCACCGTTTCCGCGACCGGTCCGTTGGAAAACGACGCCAAAGCCAAAGGGACTTTGAGAGTTTATAATAAATATGAACCGCCCACGGCCCTTACTCTTGTTAAAAACACCAGGTTCCTTTCTTCACCGCAAGAAAAAACTTTTAAAGCTTTAAGCGCCATTCATCTGCCGGCTGCCACATACGAGGGAGGCAAGCTTGTTCCCGGTTTTGTTGACATAACGGTGGAGGCTGACGAGTCAGGGTCTGGATATAATATAGATTCTTCTTCAAGATTTTCTATCCCGAAATTGGTTGGAACAAGCTATTTTTACACAACTTGGGCTGAAAACATAGGTTCTCTTGAAGGAGGGTCGGACACGGGAGCGAAAACGGTCACAAAAGAGGATCTAGACGATGCCAGGAGCCGTTTTTTTGAAGAAGGATTTGAAGAAGCTAAAAAGAATTTATCTTTAGACGTCCAATCAGGCTTTGTCTTAATTGACACTTTGGTAAGCCAAGAACTGGAGGGAGAACTTGAATTTTCGGCCGAGGAAGGAGACGCAAGGGATGCTTTCGTCGCTTCCGGCAGAATTATTTCCAAAGCTTTAGTTTTTAGACAGAAAGATATTGATACCTATGCTTCTAACTTGCTTTCCAATCTTTCCGACTCTTCCGGCCAAGTGGTGCCCGAGAGCCTGAAAGCTGTTTCCGCGGGCAGATCTATTGATTTTGGAGAGCAGACAGCTTTGCTGGATTTATCCATTACGGCAAAGACTTATTCGTTGGAAGAAGAGAAGAAAATCAAAGAGCTTCTGCGAGGGCAAAAAATTGACTCCGCCGTTTCTTTAATCAATAATTATTCGGGCATAAAAAAGGCGGACATTGAATTATCTCCTTTTTGGAAAAAGCAGCTTCCATCAGATTTAAGCAAGATGCAGGTTGAGCTTATTTTCAACGAATAAACAAGTATAAATTTAAAATAGGCGAGAGGTTTTTCTGAAAGGAATTTTACCTGTCTTTTTGAAATATTTTTCGTGAGGAAGAGAAAAAACCGGCATATGGCCTTGCGCGCGGGGTTGACCAGAATTGTGATTTTTGTTAGACTGGCTTTGCTTTAAAAACTAATGGAAAACAAAGAAGCAAAAATTAGAAAAGAGGGAGTGGTAGTGGAGAGCTTGCCAAATGCGTATTTTCGGGTATCATTAAACGAAGATAATTCAATTATCCTTGCTCATTTGGCTGGAAAATTGAGAATTCATCGGATTAAAATTTTACCCGGAGATAAAGTTACAGTAGAGCTTACCCCGTATGATAAAACGAGGGGTAGGATAACTTACCGAGGAAGGTAACTAAATTTTTCAATGGTAGTAATCTGAAATTATCTAAGATAATTTTGGGTTGTCCATTGGAATTTTGATTTTGTGAAAGTTAGACCGTCAGTTAAAAAAATATGCAAAGATTGCAAAATTGTCCGACGCAAAGGATATATTTATGTAATCTGTAAAAAGAATCCCAAGCATAAACAAAGACAGGGATAATTTTAATTGTAAAATAAAAACAAATGCCACGTATTGCGGGAATCAACATTCCAGAAAACAAACAAATAGAATTTTCTTTAACTTATATTTACGGCATAGGCCGCGCTTTAAGCAGGAAAATTTTGGCAGAGGCTAAAATTCCGAACAACAAGCTTGCCAAAGACTTGGAGCAGCAGGAAGTAGCCGCTTTAAAAGAAATTGTTGAGAAAAGACATAAAGTTGAAGGAGACTTGAAGAGGTCTTTAATGATGAGCATAAAAAGGCTCAAAGACATAGGCAGTTATAGAGGATACCGCCATGCCAAGAGACTGACTTGCAGAGGACAGACAACCAGGATTAACAGCCGCACTGTCCGCGGAAACGTTAGAAGGACGGCGGGCTCCGGCAGAAAAGCCGCTCCGACTCCTACTTAATTCAGTTTAAGTTTTTCGCTTAATTTTATTTATATCAATTCCTATGGGTAAAAAGAAAATTATAACAACCAGCCCTGAACAGCTTATTAAAGAAAAAGAGAAGATAGACAAAGCTATTGTGGCCGAAGCGGCTGCGCCGGTAAAATCTCAAGCGGCAAGAGAGGGCAAAATTTGCATTTTTAGCACCTACAACAACACAATAATTGTTTTGACTGACAGTTCCGGCAATGCTATGGCGCAAAAAAGCGCCGGAGGCATCGGCTTCAAGGGCAGCAAGAAGTCAACCCCTTTCGCCGCTTCCAAAGTGGCTGAAACGCTGGGGCAGGTTGCTTTAAAAGCTGGGATTAAAAGAGTTTTTATAGATGTTAAGGGGATTGGATCCGGCCGCGAATCTGCTTTAAGGTCTATTGCCAACCAAGGTTTTGATATCATTGGCATTAAAGATAAAACGCCGGTGCCGCATAATGGATGCCGTCCTAAAAAGCCAAGAAGGTTATAGGTTTAATTTATCAAGAATACATTTTTATGGAAAAACTAAAATGTAAAATCTGCAGAAGATTGGGATTGAAGCTTTTTTTGAAAGGCGAACGTTGCTATTCCGCAAAATGCGCAATGATTAAAAGGCCCTATTCTCCGGGAATGAAAGGAAAAAGAAGGCCTTCGGCTCTTTCTGAATACGGAAAACAACTTCAAGAGTCGCAGAAAGTCAAGAAGTGGTATAAAATCAGCGAGTCGCAATTTGGAAATTATGTAAAAGATGTTTTGACTCATAGAGAAGGAGGGCAGGACGTGACGAATATCCTTATTCAAAAATTAGAAAAAAGATTGGATAACGTCGTTTTTAAGCTTGGTTTTGCAGGATCAAGATCTCAAGCAAGACAATTAGTGAACCACAGGCATTTTTTGGTCAATGGCAAAATAGTTGACATTCCGTCTTATCAGACGAAAATAGGAGACAAAATATCCATAAAAAAAGAAAAGGACGGAGCCTTTAAAGATTTAGCTGTTTCCATCAAGAAGTATAATGCTCCTGCTTGGCTTGAACTTAACAAGGAAAAGATGGAAGGCCAGGTTAAAAGAGATCCGGTTTTGGAAGACGCTCAATTGCCGGCCGAAATTACTACTATTTTTGAGTTTTATTCTAGATAGCAATTAATAAAATAAGCATATTAAAACGTTCCAGCTCTTCTCTAGAGCAAACGTAGGTTAAACAAAATTATGATTCCCTTGCCTCAATCGTTCAAAGTTAAAAAAATCAAGGAGAACCATGCTTCTTTTGAAGCGGAAGGCTTTTGGCCGGGATACGGCACTACTTTGGGAAACGCTTTGAGAAGAGTGCTTTTATCTTCTTTGGAAGGAGCGGCCGTTACAGAGGTGAAAATTCAAGGGGCTTCCCACGAATTTTCTACAATTTCCGGAGTTTCCGAAGACGTTTTGCAAATCCTTATGAATTTAAAGAAGTTGAGATTCAAAAGTTTTTCCGGCGAACCGCAAAAAGTTACTTTAAGCGTCCAAGGAGAGAAAGAAGTCAAGGGATCGGATATAAAGCTTTCTCCTCAAATTGAGCTGGCAAACCCGGAACTGGTTATCGCCACTATCAACGACAAAAAAGCCGGCTTAGATATGGAACTGCAGATTGAAAAAGGGGTTGGATATGTTTCCCAAGACTTAATAAAGAACAAAAAGCCGGAAATAGGCGTAATTGCCTTAGACGCTATTTTTACTCCCATTAAAAGCGTTAATTACAAAGTGGAGAATATGCGTGTCGGAGGAAGAACGGATTTTGACAAGCTTGAAATTGAAGTAGAAACAGACGGCACAGTAGATCCTGAAACCGCTTTTTCTCAAGCTATTGATATTTTGCTTGGCCAGTTGCAGTTTATGAAAGAAAATTTAAATCCGGCCGAGCCTAAAATTGTTATATCCGAAGAACCTGAAGAAACCGAAGAGACGGCAAAGGAACCCGAAGAAGCTGCCGAAAAAGAAAGCGAGAAGGAAGAAGCTCCTTCCGCCCTTGACAAAGAGCTTGGCGAATTAAAAATTTCCAGCCGCACATTGAATGTTCTAGCCGAGCACAAGATTAAAACTGTCAGCAAATTGGTTTCCAAGACGGCAGAAGACATTGCCGGATTAAAAGGAATGGGAGACAAAGGAATGAAGGAAATAAGGAAAGCTTTAAAGAAGATGGATTTGGACTTCAAACTGTAAACTTATTAAAATAATTCGTTAATTTAGCGAGATTGCCGAAGAAACGGCTTAACAAAAAAAGAAAGATGCGGAACTTAATTAAAGGTAGAAAATTTCATAGGGAAACGGCGCAAAGAAAAGCTATGTTAAGGACAATGGCCACTTCTTTGATCATGAAGGAGAAAATAAAGACGGGAGAGGCTAAAGCTAAAGAATTGTCAGGCTATGTGGAGAAAAAAATCACTCGCGCCAAAAAAGGAGATTTGGCCGCCAGCCGTTATTTAGCCAAGTTTTTTTGCCCGAGAGCTGTTTCAAAATTAGTAAAAGAAGTCGCTCCTAAATATAAAGATCGCGCCGGAGGATATACGCGCATTGTCAAATTGGGTCCGAGAAAAACAGACGGAGCCAAAATGGCAATAATAGAATTAGTTTAATTATTTAGATATGGAAGAAAGAAAAACTCATATTATTGATGCCGCAGGCAAGCCGCTAGGAAGGCTCGCAACGGAAATAACCGTGCTTTTAAGAGGAAAGCAGAAGCAAGAATTTGCTCCGAATAAAGATTCGGGAGATTTTGTAGTTGTTAAAAATATCAAACAAGTTGTTTTCAGCGGGAACAAGTTTAAGCAAAAAACATATTTTATCCACACCGGATATATCGGCCATGACAGAGAACAGCCTATGTCTGAAGTTTTTGAAAAAAATCCGGGAGAAGTTTTAAAAAAAGCAGTTTCAGGGATGATGCCTAAAAACAAATTAAGGCCGATTCAAATTAAAAGACTAAAGGTCCAATAAGGATTTGCGAGCAAAATCAATATGCCAACTAAACCAAAAGAAACCAAAACAACGAAAAAGGCTCCCGCCAAGAAGAAAGAAGCGGTAAAGAAACCTGTTGTTAAGCAGCCTGTCGCTGAAGAAAAAAAAGCCGCAGCAGCTGTTGTTGAACCGGAAATTTCTGAAAAAGCCAAATCGGTGATAATTGACGGAGAAGAATTTACCGCCGAGCCAACCGACAAAGACGCTAGATATTTTGCCGGATTGGGAAGAAGAAAAAATGCTTCTGCCAGAGTTTTGCTTTTTACCAAAGGAAACAAAGAATTTATCATTAACGGCAAAGATTATAAAGACTATTTCCAAACTTTTGATTTGCAAGAAAAAGCCGCCGGCGCCTTAAACAAAATGAAATCTTTGGAGAGGTTTAAGATAACAGCTGATGTTCGCGGCGGAGGGCTTACCGGCCAGGCCGAAGCCATTAGGCTGGCCATTGCCAGAGCTTTGATTGTTTTTAGCGCTGACTACAGAAAAAGGCTTAAAAAAGCGGGATTTTTAACTAGAGATTCTAGAAAGAAAGAAAGAAAGAAACCGGGATTGAAGAGAGCGCGCAAAGCTCCGCAGTTCAGCAAGCGTTAAGCTCAAATTTCAAAACCCAAAAAACGCGCCTCTCGGCGCGTTTTTTTTGCGATTTTTCCCGCAGCTGATAAAAATTTTGGATTACAAAATTTTGTCCGAAGCAAAAATGGAGCCGTTGCTTAAGATATAAATCTTTTTATTTTTGGGACAGAACCAAATTTTCGGATCATTAAATTCTCCGATTTGATAAGTATTAAGGTCTGACCGCGTGTCTATTTCGCTTAGAATGATTTTATTTTCATTGGCAAAAACAAAATAATCGTTTTCTATCCAGTCAGAGCTTTGTATCGGCTGGCTGAAACGGGAAATAAATATTTTTCCCCCGGCTTTTTTTAAAAATGGCGTATCAATATCTTCAAGCAAATAAATTTCAAATTCATTTTGCATTTGACAAAGCAGCTTATCGCCAAAAGGGGAAGCCTTTATTTTTTTTATTCCGCCAAAAATTTTTTTAAAATTCTTTTCGTTTTCATCCAAGGCATATAAAGATTCGTCTTCTTTCAAGAATATTTTCTCTCCGAAAACAGCTAGATCATAATAAGAATCGTCTTTAAAATCAAAAGGCTCTTTTATCAAATTTTGAGCCGGAAAGCTTTGGTTTTGGTCTATTTTTAAAAGTTCTCCTTTGTCGCTTAAAAGGTAAAAGTAATTGTTTGCCAGGGTAAAAGCTTTTATCTCGTAATTCGTAAACAAAATCGGAAATCCGTTGTTATCAAGAGATTTTTTCAAAAGCAGCGGCCCGTCTTGCCAAAAAAGGATGCTTCCTCCAAAGGATTCGGCCAAAAAGATGTTTTTGGCTTCTTTGCTCAAAAAATCCAATTTTTGCATAGAAGGATCTTCTTCCTTCAAGTCCGCGAAAAAATATTTTTCTTCTTCTGTTTCTTTATTTTGCAGCAAGAAAAGCAAATATCGCGAATTAATTATCCGCAGATCAAGAAAGTCGTGTTCGCTTAAAAAAAGATTAATTTTTTCCAGCCGAGCTCCTTCTTCTTTCTCCGGATCATATATGGAAAATTCTTCAGGCTGGCCCGGCTCAATAAGCTTCTGAACTATTATTTTTTCTCCGTCAACCGGATAAAAATTATCAACCTTTGCTTTTATTTGGCTGAAAAATATTTCTTTTGGAAAAAGAATGATATTTTTGGCTTCAATAACTTCGGTTTCCTTTACCTGAAAAGTTTTTGACCAAGAGGAATATCCTTCTTTTTCTATGAGAAGACTGTATTCTTTGGGTAAAAGACTTTGAGAAAAAAGATAGTCGTTAATAAATTGGGTGCGGCCGATTAATTTTCCGTCCAAAAAAACTTTGGCGTTAGAAGGGGAGACCTTTACAAAAATTCCTCCTGTTTTCAGATATTTAAAATTATTAAAGTCAAAGCGGTATCCTTGGGCATAAAAAACAGCGCTTACAGCCCCTAAAACAAAAAAGAAAGAAACTATTAAAAATAAAAAAGTCCTTGTTTTTTTAGTCATTTTTGGCTATTATAGCCCAATTTTTCGGGCTTGCCAACCCAAAAAAATTAAGTTAAGATAGCCGTAATGGAAGAGAAATTCGTTATAAAAGGGGGCAAAAATCTATCGGGAGAAGTGGAAATCGGAGGATACAAAAATGCGGCCGGACCAGCGTTGGCCGCAGTGTTATTGACGGAGGAAGAATGCCGTTTGTCCAATATGCCTTTGGTTGAAGATGTTTTCAGATTGGTTGAGCTTTTGAAAGGAATGGGAGCCGAAGTTTCTTGGATAGGCAAAAACGAATTGAAAATTAAAGCCGGGTCAAACCTTGACCCGAATAAAATAGATCCTGCGCTGGTCAGCAAATCCCGTATTTCCGTTTTATTGATAGGAGCTTTGGCCGCCCGCTTCAAAGAGTTTAAAATCGCCCATCCCGGAGGGGATCGCATAGGACTAAGGCCGATTTTTACCCATCTTAAAGCGCTTGAAGCTTTAGGGGTAGAATCTTTTCCTGAAGACAATTTTTACCATTTTAAAAGAGACGGGCTCAAGGGCGCGGAAGTTATTTTAAAGGAATTTTCCGTGACCGCTACCGAGAACTTGATTTTAGCTGCGGTTTTGGCGGAAGGGACAACTGTTATCAAGATAGCGGCAGCGGAACCTCAAGTCCAAGATCTTTGCTTCCAGCTTGTTAAGATGGGAGCCAAAATTGAAGGAATCGGCACTCATACTTTGAAAATAGAAGGACAAAAAAAACTTTCAGGAACCGATTACAGCATCGTTCCGGATGTTAACGAAGCCGCAACTTTTATTGTTGCCAGCGCTTTTACAAAAGACAAAATCAAAGTTATCAACGCCATTCCCGAACATATGGATTTGTTTTTGGACAAATTGCAGGAAATAGGCGTCAAGCTGAAAAAGGGAAAAAATTTTGTAGAAATTTTTGCTTCTTCAAATTTTCGTTCTACGAGAATTCAAGCTTTGCCTTTCCCGGGGCTCGCCACTGATTTCTTGCCTGTAACCTTGCCTCTTTTAACCCAGTCTTCTGGAAAAAGCTTAATTCATGATCCTCTTTATGAAAATAGGCTGAACTATACCCAAGAGTTAAAAAAAATGGGAGCGGATATTGAAATAGTGGATCCTCACCGCGTCATTATTTTCGGCAAGACTCCCTTGAACGGAGTTGACATTGAAAGCTGGGACATCAGGGCGGGAGCGTCCCTCGTCATAGCCGGTCTTTTGGCCAAAGGCACCACTGTCGTTAAAAATATTTATCAAATAGACCGCGGCTACGAAAAGATGGAAGAAAAATTGCAAAAAATGGGAGCAGATATTAAAAGAGTTAAAATCTAGACGAGAAAAAATATATGAAAATAGGAATTGATTTAGGAACAAAAAATTCGTTGGTTTTTTTGCCTAAGAAAGGAGTTGTTTTAGATGAGCCGTCAGTGATTGCCGTATCTCTTGAAGAAAATAGAATTTTAGCCGTAGGCAAAGAGGCCAAGGAAATGGTCGGCCGCACCCCGGACAGCATCCAAGTTTTCCGTCCCTTAAAGGACGGAGTGATTGCCGACCATCGCATTACACAGGCGATGTTAAGATATTTTATTAAAAAAGTCTGTGTCGGTTTTAGGCGCTTTATAAAGCCGGAGCTTCTAATCGGAGTTCCGGTCGGCATTACTTCAACCGAAAGGAGAGCGGTTATTGAAGCCGGCGTCTTGGCCGGAGCCAAAGAAGTATTTATTGCCAAAGAGCCTATTTTATCAGCTATCGGCGCGGGAATACCGATTAATTCCTGTTCCGGACATTTGATCTTGGATATGGGAGGGGGGACTTCCGAAGTGGCTGTAATTTCTTTGGGAGGCATTGTCTCCGGACGATCTATACGCATCGCAGGGGACGAACTTGATGAAGCGATTGCCCAATATATCAAGGATAAATACAATCTGGCAATAGGAGATCAATCGGCGGAAGAAGCAAAGATAAAGATCGGAACGGCTGTTGCCGAAAAAGATGCCCGGTTTTTAGAAATTCGCGGAAGAGACCTTATATTGGGGCTTCCAAAAACCATAAAAATTTCTTCCAATGAAGTTTGTGTTGCCATAGAAGAGCCTTTGATTGAGATTATCCAATGCGTAAAAGATGTCTTGAGAGAAACTCCGCCGGAGCTGGCCGCTGATATTATGAATACGGGAATGGTAATGGCCGGAGGAGGCGCTTTAATCCGCAATATTTCCACTTTAATCTCCCAGTCCATAGGGGTGCCTTGTTTTATCGCCGACGACTCTTTGCGCTGCGTTGCGAAAGGAGCGGGAATTATGCTTGATAACCTTGATTTTTACAAGCGGAGCGTAATGACGAAGAAGATATAGTTTTATTTATTTTTACAGATTATGCTGATAGGCCTTCAAAAACAATGGCAGATTTTAAGAACAGCGGCAGAGAAAGATAAATTACCCCATGCTTTTTTATTTTCCGGACCGGACAAAGTCGGCAAAAAAACCCTTGCTTTAAATTTGGTAAAATTTATTTTTTGCCAAGGAGAGAAAGAGATGGAAGGTTTCTCTTGCGGAAAATGCCGAGCTTGCATTGATGTCGGCAAAAAAGCTCATCCTGATCTCGCGCTGATTGAACCAAAAGACGGCTCAATAAAGATATCGCAAATAAGAGATTTGGAGTGGAAGCTTTCATTAAAGCCTTATAGCGCCAAAATGAAAGCGGGAATTATTGACGATGCCCATCTTATGCTTCCGGACGCCCAAAACAGCTTGTTGAAAACATTGGAAGAACCGAGAGGGAAAGCTCTTTTGATTTTAATTTCTTCGGATCCTCAAAGGCTCTTGAAGACGGTTTTTTCAAGAGTTAGAACTATGAAATTTTTTTTGGCGCCGGATGCGGAGATAAAAGAAAAGCTTGCGAGTTTTGAGTCCGATTTTGAAAAAATAGAAAAAATTACAAATCTCTCCTTGGGAAGGCCCGGCCAGGCGATGGAATTTTTAAATGATCATGAAAAATTTTCAGCTAGAGAAAAAAAATTGGAGGAGATTGAAAAAATTATGAAAGCCAAAATTCCGGAAAAATTCAAATATGCCAAAGAAATTGCGGACAGCCCGGAGATTATTGAAGAAACTCTGGCTTTATGGGAAAGAAGAATAAGAGAAGAATTAATTTTATGCAAAGAATCTTCTTCTTGCTTGGTAAGGCCGCTTAGAGAACTGGAAGAAGCTTTGAGGTTGGTTAAAACGACCAATGCCAGTCCAAAATTGATTTTAGAGAATTTAATGTTAAATTTTAATATTTAAATTGCCCGACGCGGGCAGCTGCTGTCTTGATTTCGCGGGCGAAAGCCAAAAAATGAAGCGGCAGAGTAAAATATTTATGCCAACATACAAAGAAATTATAGATTCAATCAAGCCCGACCTCTTGAAGGCAACAGACTTTTTGCAAAAAAAACTGTCTTCCATCCGCACGGGAAGGGCTACACCCGCTTTGGTTGAAAATATTCAAGTTGAAATTTTTGGAGATAAAATGCCCGTCAAACAGCTGGGCGCGATTTCCATTTTAAACGCCCAACAGCTTTTGATACAATGCTGGGACGCTTCTTATATGGAACCGATACAAAAAGCCGTTCTTGAACATGGATCCGGCATAGGCTGTTCAGTTGACAAAGACGGCGTAAAAATAAATTTGCCTCCTCTCTCTTCGGATCTTCGCAAAGAACTGATTAAAGTGCTTTCCCAAAGCGAAGAAGAGGCCAAGAAAGTGATAAGGCGTTTTAGAGACGAAGCTTGGTCAACTTTGCAGAAAGAGCAAAGAGAGGGAAACATCAGAGAGGACGACAAGTTTAAGGGGAAAGAAGGACTGCAAAAGCTGATAGACGAATACAATAAAAAAATTGAAGATATGATAAAAAACAAGCAAAAAGAATTGGAAGAATAACACGCAGCCGCAAAACAATACATTACATTAAAATTTTAATTTATTTCAATGGCCTTAATAATCACCATCATTGCCTTCATAATTATCCTTAGCGGATTGATTTTTGTCCATGAGCTCGGGCATTTTTTGGCCGCCAAAAAAACCGGCGTAAAAGTGGAAGAATTTGTCTTGGGCTTCCCCCCTTTGATTTTAAAAAAACAGATAGGGGAAACTTTATATGGAATAGGGCTTATACCTTTCGGCGGATATAACAAGATTTTAGGGGAAGACGCAAATAATCCGGAATCTTTTTCCAATCCCCGTTCTTATGAGTCCCAAGGGCCGATGGTGAAGTTTTTGATAATATCCGGCGGCGTTTTTATGAACTTGATGCTCGCTGTTGCCATTTTTTATTCTTTGGCGGCTTTTCTCGGGTTCCAGCTTTGGCAGCCCCTTCTTTACTCGGATTACAATTTTCCTTTTGGGAAACAGCAAAACTTTCCTATGGTTGCCGGCGTTTTTGAGGATTCGGCCGCTGGAAAAGCCGGATTGGAAGCAAGAGATGTTATTCTTTCGGCTAACGGAGAACATATGGCTGATTCCCAGGCTTTTGTAGAATTTATCGGCAAAAACCAGGGGAAGGAAATAAGCCTTGATTTAAAAAATACCAGGACGAGGCAGGAAAAAACGGCGACAATTGTCCTTGGAGAAAAAGATGGGGAAAAACAAACTTTAGGAGTGTCTCTTTCCAACGCCGCTCTTTTGTCTTATGAGAGTCCTTTTGAAAAGATATCTGCCGGATTTCTTCATTCTTTTAATCTTATTGATTTTTCTTTTTCTACGATTGGAAGAGTGATTAAATACTCTTTCGTGCAGAAAGATGCGGCTCTCTTGGGAGCATCTTTTGTCGGTCCGGTCGGAATATACGCTATAACAAAGATTATAATAGATTACGGCTGGGTTGAAATACTTAATTTTTGCGGATTGATTTCTTTAGCTCTTGCCGTTACCAACATTCTGCCCTTTCCGGCTTTTGACGGAGGCAAGCTGGTTTTTATCTTGCTGCAAAGCATTGATAAGAAAAGATTTTCTTTGGCGGTGCAGTATAAAATTGAACAAGCCGGAGCAATGTTTTTAATCTGTTTGGCGATACTGATTACTTTTAAAGATTTTTGGTTTTTTAAAGATATAATATTCAAATAAAAATATGGCTGAAAAAATTTTTGAAAAAAAACAATTGGCCTCAAAAAAGGAAGATTTTTCAGGATGGTATACCGATGTCATTTTGAAATCCGGCTTGGCTGACTATGCTCCGGTCAAAGGATGTATGGTTTTCAAGCCTTACGGATACGCCATCTGGGAGCTAATCCAAAAAGTTTTGGATGAAAAAATCAAAGCCAACGGAACGAAAAACGCTTATTTCCCGGTATTTATTCCGGAAAGCTTTTTAGACAAAGAAAAGGAGCATATTGAAGGCTTTTCTCCGGAATTGGCCGTAGTCACGATTGGAGGAGGGAAAAAACTGGACGAGAAGCTTGTTGTCCGTCCCACTTCGGAAACGATAATGTATTCTATGTTTTCAAAGTGGATAAGCTCTTGGAGGGATCTGCCCTTGAAAATAAACCAATGGTGCAACGTTGTCCGATGGGAAAAAAGGCCGAGATTTTTTATCCGCAACATAGAATTTCTTTGGCAGGAAGGGCATACTGTCCATTCTTCCGAGGCTGAAGCGAAAGAGCAAGTTAATTGGGCGATGAAAACTTATGAAGAAATATACAGAAGCTTCTTGGCGATAGAAGGAATAACCGGCCAAAAGTCTGAAAGCGAAAAATTTCCAGGAGCGGAAAGCACCCTGACCTTGGAATCTCTTATGCCTTCGGGAATGGTTTTGCAAAGCGCGACTTCCCATAATTTGGGACAGAAATTTTCCAAGTCTTTCAATATAGAATTTTCCGACCAAGAAGGGAAAAAATCTTTTCCTTGGCAGACTTCGTGGGGTCTTTCCAGCCGAAGCATCGGCGCGTTAATTATGGCTCACGGCGACGACGCCGGATTGGTCCTGCCTCCGGCTTTGGCTCCGATTCAAATCGTAATAGTTCCGATCTTCAAAGGCAAAGAAGGAGACGAAGCAATCATTAATAAAGCCAAAGAAATAAAAGAAGAGATTTTAAAGGATTATCGGGTAGAGCTTGATTTAAGAGAGGGATATTCGGCTGGCTGGAAATTCAATGAATGGGAAATGAAGGGGGTTCCTTTAAGGATAGAGTTCGGTCCGAAAGAGATGGAACAGAATAAAGCTTCTTTAACAAAAAGGAACGACGGGCAAAAAATTTCCGTCGGCCTTGGCGATTTGAAAGAGCAAACAGCGAAAATTTTAGATAAAATACAAGAAGAGCTTTTCCAAAAGAATAAAAAATATCTTTTAGAGAATATACGGGAAGCCGCCGATTACGATGATTTTAAAAAAATAATGTCCGGTCCCAAAGGCTTTATCAAAGCTTATTGGTGTGAAGATCCCGTTTGTGAAAGAAAAATAAAAGAAGAGACAAAAGCTACGACAAGATGCTTGCCTGAATCCGGAGCCCAAGAGGCGGAGGCAGGCAAATGCGTCTATTGCGGCAAGCCGGCAAAAAACAAATGGCTGTTTGGCCAAGCGTATTAAAGATTATTAACAAGAAGAGGAAATTTTGTTACAATGACCCATTATGTTTAATTCTAAAATGCTTAATTTAATAAAGGGAAAGTTTATCCATGATATTGCAATTGATTTGGGAACCGCCAATTGCTTGGTTTATGTCAAAGGGAGAGGAATAATTTTAAGCGAGCCTTCAGTGGTGGCCGTTAACAAGAAAACGGGCAGGATTTTAGCCATAGGCAGAGAGGCTGAAAAAATGGTCGGGCGCACCCCGGGCCATATTATTGCCAACAAGCCTTTGGTCGGGGGAGTCATTTCGGATTTTGAAGTGACGGAACAGATGCTAAGGTATTTGATAGGACGCAGCCGTCAAAAAGGGCTATCCCTGTCTCCTTTTTGCCGGGCGGTGATAGGCGTTCCTTGCGGAGTGACTGAAGTTGAAAAGAAAGCGGTAAAAGACGCGGCTAGATCCGCCGGAGCGAGAGAAGTCTTTTTAATTGAGGAACCGATGGCTTCGGCTATAGGAGCTCATTTGCCCGTCCAAGAAGCGTCTGGAAATTTTATTATTGATATCGGAGGAGGAACTT
Source organism: Minisyncoccota bacterium (assembly GCA_028706715.1). Taxonomy (GTDB): domain Bacteria; phylum Patescibacteriota; class Minisyncoccia; order Minisyncoccales; family JAQTVQ01; genus CAIMDX01. Next base: position 18,035 of record JAQTVQ010000004.1, read on the forward strand.
CCGAAGTGGCGGCTGTTTCTTTGGGAGGAATAGTGGTTTCTAAAAGTTTGCGGATAGCCGGCAATAAATTTGATGACGATATAGTTAATTTTTCCCAAGAAGAATACAAGCTTTTAATCGGTCAAAGAACCGCTGAACAAATCAAAGTCAGTATTGGCTCTGTTTTTTCGGACGCTGTCCGTTCAAGTTTTGACGAAAAAAGCGGGTCCAAAGAAATTTCAATGAGGGGCCGCAACTTGGTAACGGGACTGCCGGAAGAAGTTTTAATAACTCAATCCGATGTGCGCCGGGCTTTGGAAAAATCCGTTAGGCAGATAGTCGCAGAAGTCAAAGAAACGATAGAACTTACTCCGCCGGAGCTTATTTCAGATATAATGAAAAAAGGAATTTTTATGTCCGGAGGGGGAGCCTTGCTGCGGGGGTTGGATAAGCTGATTGCAAAAGAAACAAAAATTCCAACAATGATCATTGAAGATCCCATGACTGCCGTAGTGCGCGGAGCGGGAGTGGTTCTTGAGAACTTGGATGAATTCCATAATGTTTTGGCGGAAATAGAAGAGCTGGAAGCCCCGAAATAATAAATTTTTAAATTCAATCATTGAAAATTAGAATTTATGATTTCTGAAGAAGAAATAAAACATATTGCCAAATTATCGCGGTTGGAGTTTTCTGAAAGCCAGTTGGAAAAATTTCAAAAAGAATTTTCCGCAATTTTGGAATATGTTGAAAATTTAAAAAAGGCCGATACCAAGAACGTTGAGCCGATGGCGCATTCAATAAAAGTCGCCAATGTTTTTAGAACGGATTGCGCTATTGAAAAAGGAGAAGATACAAGCCGCCGCAGCCAAAAACTGCTGGAAGCGGCCCCTGATTCAAAAGACGGTTACTTAAAGTCTAAAGCGGTTTTTTAATATGGAACTGGAAAAACTTTCAATACGGCAAATCCATCAGGATTTAATTGACAAAAAATTTTCAGCGGAAGAGCTGGCGAAGTTTTTTTTGGACAAGATCAGAAAGGAAGACGGAGAAATTAATTCTTTTATTACAATAACCGAAGATCTTGCGCTGAAACAAGCAAAAAAAGCGGATGAAATTATCGCCAAAAAAAATGATTTGCCTTTACTGGGAGGAGTGCCGTGCGCCATAAAAGACAATATTTTGGTAGAAGGGATCAAATGCACTTCGGCTTCTAAAATTTTAGAAAATTATATTGCTCCTTACGACGCTACGGTTATTAAAAAAATAAAAGAGCAGGGGGCGGTAATTTTAGGCAAGACGAATATGGATGAGTTTGCCATGGGATCTTCCACTGAAAATTCCGCTTTCTTTTGCACTAAAAATCCTTGCGATACCAGCCGCGTTCCCGGAGGATCTTCGGGAGGATCGGCTGCGGCGGTTTCCGCCGGTTTTTGCAAATTTGCTTTGGGTTCGGATACCGGAGGATCAATAAGACAGCCTGCTTCTTTTTGCGGGGTGGCCGGATTAAAGCCTTCTTACGGAACGGTTTCGCGGTATGGAGTGATGGCTTATGCTTCTTCTTTGGATCAAATAGGCTCTTTCGGCAAAAGCGTAGAGGATTGCAGGGACGCCTTTAAGGCTATCAAAGGAAAAGACCCTTTGGATTCAACTTCTTTAAAAGAACCGGCGGATTCGGAGAAAATAGATTTGAGAAATTTAAAGATAGGGATACCAAAAGAATATTTTGTTGCCGGTATGGATAAGGAAGTGGAAAAAACGGTAAAAGAAGCGATTGGTAAATACGAAAAGATGGGAGCGGAAATAATTGAGGTCTCTTTGCCTCATACGGAATATGCTCTGCCTTGCTACTATATAATTGCCACGGCGGAAGCGAGCGCCAATTTGGCTAGATTTGACGGTATAAAATACGGATCTTCGGAAGTCGGCAATTCTGAAGTAAAAGACTTGCTGGAAGTTTACATAAAAAGCAGGGAAAAATATTTTGGCAGCGAGGTGAAGCGCCGCATTATGCTTGGCACTTATGTTTTGTCTTCGGGATACTATGACGCTTATTATAAGCAGGCGCAAAAAGTAAGATCGTTAGTCAGGGGCGATTTTGAAAAAGCCTTGAGCCGGGCGGATATTTTATTGACTCCGGTCTCTCCGACTTTGCCTTTCAAAATAGGCGAGAAGATGGACGATCCTCTTGAAATGTATTTGTCTGACATTTATACGATTTCCATCAATCTTGCCGGAGTGGGAGCCTTGTCTTTGCCCGCCGGATGGGTGGAATCTCCGGACGATAAAGCAAAAAAACTGCCGATAGGAATGCAGCTGATAGCAAAGCCTTTTGAAGAGGAAAAGATTTTCCAAGCCGCTATGGCTTTTGAAAAATAAATTAAGCAAAAAATGGCTTTTCAGGAAATAATTTCATATTTGAATTCTTCCGAAGTCCAAGGGTTTATTTTACCTTTTAAAATTATTTTTATATTTCTTTCGGTTTTTTTTGCCGGAGCGGTTTCTTATTTCATTTATAAAGTTCCGGACGATTTTTTATTGAAAAAAGAAAAATATTCAGACTTTTTGTCTTTTAATAATTTTAAAGAAAAAAACAACACGAAGCTCAGAAAAGATTGGAATAAAATATGCGGATTTTTGAAAAACGATATTGAAGCGGATTATAAGCTGGCTATTATTGAAGCTTATGCGCTTTTTTCCGGCCTTTTAGCGGCAAGAGATTGGACCGGAGAAAATTTAGCCGCCCAAATTGAATCAACTCAAAATGACAGAGAATTTATGTTTAACAGGACCAACCTTTTGTGTTTGGCTTCTTTGCGGGAAAAAATAGTCGCTGATAAAAATTACAGGCTTGATCTGAAAGAGGCCAAAAGCCTTTTTAGCGAAATAGAAAAAGACATCCAAAAAGCCGAAAAATAATTTTTAACAATAAAAATTTAAAAATGGCTGCAAATATCTTCTCTCCTTTTTTTATTTTCTCCTGCCTTTATTTTTTTCTGCCGATCTACGCGGCGAATATGATTCCTCCTTTGGCGGCCAATGTTTCTTTTCTCCGCAAATTTGATTATCCTGTTGATTTTGGTTGGAAAATAAACGGCCATCGCTTGCTGGGCAGCCATAAAACATGGAGGGGCGTTATTTGCGCCGTTATTGCCGGAGTATTTGTTATCTTTATCCAGGGCTGGCTGGAATTTAATTTTAGCGTTTTTCAAAAAATTTCCTTGATTGATTATAAAGATTTTAATTTGTTTTTTTTAGGAGGTTTAATGTCTTTCGGGGCGATGGCCGGAGACTTATTTGCGGCTTTTATCAAGCGCCGGCTGGGATTGCGGCCGGGACAGGCTTTTATTCCTTGGGATCAGACTAATTATGTGATAGGCTCTTTCTTTTTTTTGCAGCCTTATGTTCACTTTAACTGGAACATATGGATAACGCTGCTAATCGCGACTTTTTTTCTTCATGTGCTGGTTAACAGATGGGGATATATACTAGGAATACATCAAGCAAAATGGTAACGAAAAAAACAGTTAAAAAAACAAAACTGCGCCTCAAAAAATTTTTTCAGAACAGGTATTTTATTTTTCGGCACGGCCATTCCGACATCCAAACGGAAAAAGCCGCTGGCCGCCGGCCGGCAAAAGAAAAAGAATACAATTTGACGATGAAAGGAAGGGAAGAAGTTTCAGCAAGCGCCAAGAAAATAAAAAAAGAAGATATAGACTTAATAGTCTCTTCTGATTTGGAAAGAGCCAGGCAGACATCGGAAATTATTAGCCACATTACCAAAGCAAGAGTTGTTTTCGACAAAAGGCTTCGTGAATTTGATGCGGGTGATTTAAAAGGATTAAAGTCTGAAGAAATATGGAAACATCTGTGCGATGATGATGATTTGGCTTTTTGCGTTTTGCCTAACGGCGAGAGCTTTGCCGACGTCAGAAAGAGAGCTTACGGATGTTTGGTTGAGCTGGAGAGAAAGCATAAAAACAAAACGATTGTTATCGTCTCTCATGAATTTCCCCTAATGCTTTTGGAGTGGACTTTAAAAGGCATGGAGATAGAAGATATCATAGCGAAAAGATGCGCCGGCAAAATTAAAAAAATGAAAACAGGCTCTTTCTGCGAATTGTGCTTTAAAAATTGCCAAGAACAAGAATAAAAATAAGAGCAAGAGTAAGAGAAGGATCAAGAACAAAGAGTAATAGAAAGAGGAATAATAAGAATAAGAGCAACTGAATTCAACCAACCCAACCCCTCCAAATCTGCACAGGTGCCACCTGTGCAAAAACTTGCACAGGTGGCACCTGTGCAGAATTTGGTGCGTGCGGATTTGGGCGGCTAAGTGTCCAAAATTACCGAGGAAATTACCGAGGCCCGGCCTCTGTATTGTCCGAGATTACCGAGGCCCGGCCTCTGTTAGCGCTTTCCAGGATTTTTTGCCGTATGGGCATACTTTCGCCGCGTCAATTAACCTTATCTGTCTTTGGGCGATATCCATCGCAACCTTTCTTCTTTGATTGTTTTTGGCATATTTATACACATATACCAAGATATTACCTATCTCGGCAAAAACCGCCAAATGTGTGTGGACATTACCGTTTTTGCTTGCCATTTTTTAGAAATTATTTTATAGTATCAAAGCCAAGCAGGCAGGCGATCGCCTTTTTTCCGTTAAGGAAAAGGGGAGGAAAGTCCGAACACCCAATTCCGCTTCGGCGGTAATTAAAAGTAGAGGGCAATACCCTTCGTCCGCGAGGATTGAGGTGCGAACAGAGACGCGCAAGGCTGAAAAGCCAAGCAGCCCCGCAGTTTGCGGGGACAGTCCTATGGCAACATAGGGGTGAAACGGCTAAATCCTTACTCGGGTGCAAGAGCAAACTTGGCTGCGAAAGCGGCCAAAGAAAAGTAGCTCGCTAGAACCGAAAAGCAATTTTCGGTCCAGATAGATGATCGCTAAGCCTTTCTTTCAAGAAAGGCCGTACAGAATTCGGCTTATTCCCTGCTTGGTCGTTGATTTCTAGAATCCATGGCTTGTCTATGGATTTTTCTATCGGATAAATCCTTTTTAATTATTATTAAAAAGGTTAAAATATTATTATGATTTTAGGAAAAGTTCTAAATTCTTCGGCAAAAAGCGTCAATTATGCCGCAATCATTTTAGCGGTTACTGTTTTTTTCAGCCAAATTTTAGGCCTGTTGAGGGATCGTTTGCTTGCCGGATCATTCGGGGCGAGCTTAGACCTTAGTATTTATTATGCGGCTTTTCGCATACCCGACTTTGTTTACAATATTCTTTTTGCCGGAAGCATAGTTGTCGCCTTTTTGCCTATTTTCGCCGAGCATTATGCTGAAGACAAAGAAGAGGCTTGGGAGATGTCTAGCTTTGTTTTAAACTCTTTTTTATTGTTTAGTTTCATTTTGATAGCTCTTCTTTTTATTTTTGCTCCTTTCCTTATTAAATTGATTGTTCCGGGATTTGACAATGAGGCGCAGGCCGAGACGGCTTTCTTGGCAAGAGTGATGCTCCTAAGCCCGTTGTTTTTCGGAATGTCTTCTTTTTTCTCTTCCATCCTGCAGTATTTCAATAAATTTTTGGCTTACTCTTTGGCCCCTCTTCTTTATAATTTGGGGATTATCTTAGGCATTGTTTTTTTGTCTCCGAGGCTTGGAATATTGGGAGCGGCCTTGGGAGTGGTTTTTGGAGCGGCGGCCCATTTGCTTATCCAAATCCCGGTTGCCGTTAAATGCGGATTTAAGTATCGGCCTTTGTTCAGCTTAAAGCATCCCGCAGTGCTGAAGATTGTTAATTTGGCTTTTTTCCGTTCTTTGGCGGCTTCCTTAAGCCAAATTAATTTTATGGTTATTGCGGCAATAGCTTCCGGTATTGGCTTGGGGGCCATAGCCATTTTTAACCTTTCCTATAACCTTTCTTTTTTGCCGATTGGAATATTGGGCGTTTCTTTGGCTACCGCTGTTTTTCCCAGCCTTGTTCAAAGCTGGACGGAAGGAAAAAAGGAAGAATTTTACGAAAGCTTTTCTTTGGCCTTCCGCCGGATTATTTTTTTAGCCCTTCCTATCGGCATTCTTTTTTTTGTTTTGAGAGAGCCTATTGTTGAAACAATTTTGAGAACCGGCCAGTTCAATATGAAAGACGCGTCCCTAACTTCAGCTTGCTTGGGCATTTATTCCTTTGCCATATTGCCGCAATGTTTGGTGCCTTTGATTTTAAGGGGATTTTTCAGTGCGAAAGACACAAAAACTCCTGCAGTTTTAGCTTTTTTGTTTGTTGTTTTTAATATAGTTTTATCTATGGCCTTAGTCTCTTTTGCCGGCCAACCCAATATTTTTTCCTCTTTTTTGAAAGAGAGCTTCGGCCTCAACAGATCCGCAGAAGATTTAAAAATGCTGGCTCTTTGCTTTGCTTTTCTAGCTGCTCTCATATTCCAATTTATTATTTTTATGGTTTTTCTTTACAGAAAAATAGGCAACTTTAAAATTGCGGAAATTTGCCGCGCTTTTTGGAAAATGCTTTTTGCCGCGCTGGCTTCTTGCTTTTTTGGCCAGTATCTTTTGGAAAAAATGTCTTTATCCGCCGGAAGCGGGTTTTGGGCCGGTTTTTGGCAGGTTGCGGCTGTCGGAGGAATAAGTTTTCTGCTATACTTTCTAATAACAATTATTTTGGGTTCAACCGAAGCAAAAGGCTTTATCTCCAGCCTTTTAAATCGTTTTAACAGATATGGAAAAACAAAGACAGATTAGGAATTTTAGCATCATTTCTCATATAGATCATGGAAAATCCACTTTAGGGGATCGGCTTTTGGATACAACCGGAACAATCGCCAAAAACAAATTGACGCCGCAATTTTTGGATTCAATGGACTTGGAAAAAGAAAAAGGCATCACTATAAAAATGAAGCCGGTTTCAATGAATTACAAGCCTAAAAATTCTGACTTGGAATATAATATAAATTTAATTGATACTCCCGGACATGTTGATTTTTCTTATGAGGTTTCCAGGTGTATGGCTGCCGTAGAAGGAGCGGTTCTTTTAGTTGACGCGACAAAGGGAATCCAGGCTCAAACTCTTTCCAATTTGGAAATGGCGAAAAAAGAAGGGATAACCATTATTCCGGTTATTAACAAAATTGATTTGCCCCAAGCAAGAGTGGAAGAAAGCAAAAAAGAGCTGGCAAATCTTTTGAATGTTCCAAGGGAGGAAGTTCTTCCGATTTCAGCAAAAACCGGGGAAAATGTTGAAGCTCTTTTGGAAAAAATTATTTCTTTGGTTCCGGCTCCCGACTTGGCGCCGGACATATCTGTCTGTCCGTCAGGCAAGCCTTTCCGCGCTCTGATTTTTGATTCCAAGTTTGACCCTTTTTTGGGAGTCTTGGCTTATGTCAGGGTAGTTGACGGAAGCATCAAAAAGAATGACAAATTTTTTCTTTGTGCCAGTAAAGCCCGCGGAGAAGTTAAAGAGCTCGGATTTTTCAAACCCAATTTAGTTTCGGCAGATGAGTTAAAATCAGGAGAAATCGGCTATATAGCCACAGGGATTAAAGAGCTGGAAAAGATAGGAATAGGAGATACGATTGCCAAAGATTACGGTTCGGAGGGCCCTGTTGTTGAGACCGAACCTTTGCCGGGCTACCAGCAAGCTAATCCAAAAGTGTTCGTTTTTATATGTCCGGAGAATCAAGCTGATTTTGAACTTTTACGCATTGCTTTATCAAAACTTAAGCTCAACGATTCAGCTTTATTTTTCCAGCCTCAAACTTATCAAGTTTTAGGAAGAGGTTTTTTATGCGGATTTTTGGGAACATTGCATGGAGAAATTACGATAGAAAGGCTAAAAAGGGAATTTAATTTGAATTTAGTCATCGGAGCTCCGCAAGTTTGCTACAAGGTTATTGAAGCGAACGGCAAAGAGTCTTTGATTTTCAGTCCCAGCGAGTTTCCGGAAAATCCGAAAACGGTAATGGAGCCTTGGGCGGAGATAAGAATTATTACTCCCGCCCAATACTTGGGAAGCGTTTATGACCTTTTGAAAAGCTTTGAAGGAGAGCATATTGATTCGGTCTCTTTTATGGGCGAGAGGTTCCTTTTGACTTATAATATTCCGATGAGAAATTTAATCGGCAGTTTTTACGAGAGGCTTCTGAACTCCAGCCAAGGATTTGCTTCTTTGTCTTATAAAGAAATAGGGTTCAGACCCGGAGAGCTTGTCAAAATGGAAATTTTAATTTCCAGTAAAAAAGAAGAGGCTCTTTCCCGCATCGTGCCCAAAGACAATGCCTATTACGAAGGAAAGAGAATGGTGACGATGCTTGAAGATGTCTTGCCCTCCCAAATGTTTTCCGTTTCCATTCAGGCTCAAGCAATGGGCCGCGTTATAGCCAGGGGGGACAAGGGAGCCAAACGCAGGGATGTTACGGCGCCGTTATACGGAGGAGATTACACCAGGAAAAGAAAACTATTGGAACAGCAGAAAAAAGGAAAGGAAAAATTGAAAGCAAGAGGACAGCTTAGAATTCCGCCGGAAGTATTTGTTAAAATATTCACTTCTTCTTAAAAAAGGCAAAAACCAAAAAACCTCTTTGGCAAAAGAGGCTTTAGGCGGAGAGGCAAAAGATTCTACTGAAAGGCCGGAGAAACCAAAGACAGAACCGTAGAAATGACAATTAGCGCGATAATGCCGGTTCCAAGATATCTAAGTATTTTCTTTGACTTTTTGCTGTTAAACATATCGGCTATATGATAGCAAAAAAACAAAAAATTAAAAAGAGCTTTTTTACGCCTAAAAATAAAAGGCTGGTTTTGGTTTTTTTGCTTTTGCTGCCTATTATTTATTTGGCGGAAACTAATTTAAATCTTAACCAAGAGAGAAAAAAGCTCATTGAAGATTTGGAGCAAACCAAAAAGACTCTTGCCGATTCCATTGATAAAGAAAACCGTTTGAACAATTTATTAAGCCATATTTCCAGCTCCCAAGCGTTGGAAAAAGTGGCTCGCGAAGATCTAAATTTGCAGAAGCCCGGAGAGAAAATTTTAGTGGTGAAAAACGAAGACGATATGCAGAAACAAGGAGAAGGCTCTTCTCAAAAAGAAGAAACTGGATTTTCTTTTGGAAATATAATAGATTGGATAAAAGAAAAGACAGGGATATAGTAGAAAAGCAGTCCCGTGGCGGGCTTTGCCCCGCCGAAGCCGAGCCATCAAAAAAAGAGATAGTTTGGGATAAAAGAAAGACTATGCTCGTCTTCGCTTCTTTCAGGAGCTACGGCGAGGCAAAGGCGGGTGTCGTATAACGGTTATTATGGTTCCTTCCCAAGGAACAGACGGCGGTCCGACTCCGCTCACCCGCTCCAAAAATGAGAAGATATGAGTTATAATAATATTATGTTGAAAAAATTTTTTTCTGTTGTCTTTGCTGTCGCGTTTTTTGTATGCGGTTTTGCTTTTGCGAACGGAGAAGGAATCGTCGTCCATGTCTTTACCAGCACCACTTGTCCTCATTGCGCGCAGGCCAGGAGTTTTTTGGATGATTTTGAAAAAGAAAACAATTTTGGATTAAAGATTAATGATTACGAGTTTGGAGAAAACATTAATAAAATCAACGAATTTTACGATGCTTATTCCGTTCCGGAAAGCAGGAGAGGATTAGTGCCGGCTATTTTTGTCGGCAATAGATATTGGGTCGGATTTAACGATTCGGTAACAGGGGAGATCAGCTCTTATTTGGTTGAGTGGAAAAATGCTACAAGCACGGAAAATACGACTACCACGGAAAACGCCACCACTTCGGAGAATCCTATTGCTTCAGAAAACGCGTCTACGTCAGGGAATTCCGCCGCCGGAAATAATACCGGCACCGGGAGCGCCGGCAATACGCACAATAGCGAAACAATGATCAATCTGCCTTTTTTCGGCGAGGTTAATTTGCTTGATTTTTCTCTGCCGGCGCTGGCGATTGTATTGGGGGCGATGGACGGATTTAATGTCTGTTCTTTGGGGGCTTTGGTAATGATCTTGGGATTGGTTATTGTTTTGCGATCCCGCAAGAAAATTTTTCTTTTTGGAGGGATCTTTCTTTTGATTACCGGGACGGTTTATGGCTTTTTAATCCTTGCGTGGCATCAATTTTTCGTTTTTATCTCTCCTTATATCAGGAGAATGGAAGCTCTTATAGGGTTGTTGGCCTTAGCTGGCGGGGCGTATTTGCTTAGGGAATTTTATAAAGCGTGGAAAAGCGGTCCGGTTTGCAGCTCAAACAATTTAATGTCCCGCCTGTCTCCGAAGATTGAAAAGCTTTTTGTGGAAAAATCAGGCTGGATAACCCTTTCCGCGGCAATCGTTCTGTTCGCCGCGATAGTAACGATAGTTGAATTTCCTTGCTCCGCTTTTCTGCCCGTTCTTTTCGCCGGAATATTGGCGGAGTCCGGCCTTTCTACGAGTTTATCTCTTGCTTATATGGCGCTTTATATAATATTTTATCTGATTGACGAAGTAATTATTTTTACGATAGCGGCGCTCACTTTAAAAATAAGAATTGTTTCTCCAAGGATTATTGTCTTCTTAAACTTGGCGGCGGCTTTAGTTTTTATCTTCTTGGGAGTCTATTATTTATTCGGCCATAGCCTCTTTTAGTTTTGAATATCTGTCTTTGGAATAATAAAAATAGACAAGAAAAAACGACCGCCTAAGGCGGTCGTTTTTATATCTTGCTAGAGGAGGAAGAAGTTGTGTTGAGTTTGTTTTCGTTAGACGCCGCGTTCGCCGGACTTGATGTCGCGTTTATGGTTGATGAGGCGGTGCTTGTCGGATTGGAAGAGGCGGGAAGTCCTTGCTTTATGAAAATGTCGGGATAATCTTTTTGATTAGTTTTCTTCAATCTATCTTGCCTTATTTTCCATTGCTCCAAGACTTGGCGGAATGTTTCTTCGTCAAATTGTTCCGGTATTTTTTCAACGCCGACCATTATTTCTTTTTGGTTCTTAACGGGCCGGTAAAGAAAAACAAAAATCAAAAGGGCTGACAGCAAAAAAAGAATCAAAAAAATCCAAAAAGAGCGCTGTGCCAAACGATAGGGGATTTTTTTAAAATCTATTTTTTTACTTTTATAAATGCTCCTTTTTTTCATTTTATTTAGTATAAACTTTTAAATTGAAAGAAGCGCGGGCTTTTTCTTCTTGGTTTAAAATTTTTGTTGCGTTTTCTTTCTCGTTTTTTTCGCTGGCGGCTTCTTTTGCTTTATCTTGATTTTGAACCTGCGATTCTTTTGCAATATTTAATCCGTTAATTTCAACCAAGTAGGGAAGATTGGCCATTCTTTCCAAAAATTTTAAGATTTCAGGCATTGTTCCGTTAAGGCTGATTTTAAAATTTAAAGACGGCCAAGGCTCTTCGGGCGCGTTTTGAGCGGTAAAGATTTGAGCTGAAGAGATATCAATAACAAGGCCGTTTTGCAAAGCGGATTCTTCCATCAAAGAAATAAAGAAAACCGGATTTTGAGGATCTATAAAAAGGTCTTCCTTGGACTGGAGAATCGGCTTTATCTCTTTTTCGTATTTCGGCTTAAAATTTTGCAGGTTTTTAATTTTAGTTTCCAAAACGGCTGATTCTTCTTTCATTTCCGACAATTTTTCTCCGCTTTTTACGGCTTGAGTCAAGCAAGGCTGGATTAGAAAGAACAGCAAAAGAAAAGCCAGGGCCGTAACGGTTGCTATTGATATGTTTGTTTGCGTTTTCAAGTCTTTCATATGATATTAATCAATCAAAATATTGAAGCTTATTGAAAAATTTATATTGTTCTTTTTAATCCAGCTTTCGGGAGGGAAAAAAACATCGGAAAAATCTTCTTCGGCGCCTTCAAGATTTGTTTTTAATAAATTCAGGCCTTCTCTCGTGTCGGAAGATCCTTGCATGGAAATGCTGATGCCTTTATCGTTTTTTGAAAGAAAGCTTATAGAAGATAAATAGACGTCTGCAGGGATTTTCGGATAAAGCTTATTGAATATTTCCGTATAATCAGTTTGGCCGCCGTAAAAATTTTTTAATTTTAAAATTTTCGTATTCACGGACGCTGTTTCTTCTTCCAATCCTTTCAAAGATTCCAGCGAGGCTTTTTTATCGTTGTAATAAATTTTTTGGATTTCAAGATCAGCGTCAAGAAAGCCTTTTACGAGAAATAAAAGCAATCCCAAAGACAAGAGATAGGCGATTAAAATAAGGCCAAGGATTGAAACAATCTTCAGTTTTTCTTCCTGCCTTATCTCTTTTTTTTGATTGTCTGGCAAAAGGTTGATCATTCTTCGTTTAAGGCTCTTCTAGCCAGGCCTAATGCGGTGGCGTATTTGAGCGATTTTTCCATTGGCATATCAGGATTTTGCTTATTGGCTATGCCTATCCAAGGAGCTGCTATCTCTACGTCGGATTTAAGCTCTAAAGAAAGCAAGTTCTCCAATCCTTTCAAGCTGGCTCCGCCGCCGCAAATTATTAATTTCTTAATTTTCTTAATTTTTTTTGACATGACTTGGCATGACGGTGATTGATAAAAATCCATATATTTTTTAACTTGTTGGACCATGTCAATCAAAGGAGGGATTAAAGCCTGGAAGATTTCGCCTTTGGTGATTTCCGCTCCGACTTCTTCTTTTATCCTTATCCTCATTCTTTCCTTGATGCCGTAGCGGGCGATTAACGTTTCGGCTTTTTCCATATCAACTCCCAAATCCTGCGCTATTATTTTTTTAAACAGATATCCTGAAATTGGAATTGAGGCGGTAAACCTTATGGACCCTCCGCAAAAGACGACAAAAATAGTGCGGCTTTCTCCCAAATCAAGTATCGCGACAGGATCTTCTAGCTTTTCTTTGATTATAGCGCGGCTTATCGCTTGAGATTCCACTTCAAAAGCTATGGGTTCCAACCCGGCCAGCTTAAGGCATGATGAATAATCGTCCGCTATTTTTTTCGGTATGGCGGCTATTAAAATTTCTTGATTTTCTTCAACGGCTCCGCAGCTGCAGACGTTTGAAGATGCTACCGGCTGGAAATCAAGATAAACATCGTTAATTGACATAGGAATATAATTTTCTGCCTCGTAAAATACGGCGGACTTAAGCTCTTCTTCCGAAAGCGCCGGCATCTTGATTACTTGCAGGAAAGTTTTTTCTTCGGGAAGAGAGGCAACGACATACTTGGTTTTTATTTTTTTTCCGCAAGCGTTTTTAAGAGATTTTTTGATTATTTCGGCGAGTTTTTTTTGATCTTTAATCTCTCCTTCTTTTATTATGCCCTGATCTATCTTTTCGCATCCAAAAGATTCCAATTTTAAATCATCGCCGCTCTTTTTAAGTTTGGCGATTTTCAAAGACAAATCGGAAACATCCAATCCAAAGGCTTCTTTTTTCAAGTTTAGAGATTCAAACATTTTTTAGAAAAATCTGAAGTATTTTATTTATTATATATTTTTTTCAGATAAAAATTAAGGCTATTTTATCAACAATTTCATTTGGAAAGCTAATAAAGCTCTTCCCAATGATCAATAGTTATAACCGGTGAAAATTCCGGTTGTGTTCCTCCTGGAGGAGGCGTGGATCCTCCCCAAATACCTTCTTGAATTTTTTGTTCGTCAAAATAAAATTCAAGCGGCTGAAAGACGCTGAACATAGCAAATTTGCTGGCCATTATTCCACCGACTATTTGGAAATTTTGCGGTAGGCTTATCAAATCCATTTTGTCTCCAGCATAAATTATTCCTTCTATGGAGGAGCTTGTTAAAGAAGAAAACAGATCAAAATTAACGCTTCCTTTGCTTAGGAGCCCCGATGGTATCCCAACTCCGGGATCATTGACTTTAACTTGGTCAAAACCGCACTGTATTCCCCAGCAGAGTTTTTCTCCAATTTCAATATCGCCGTCGGCAATCAAAACTCCGTTAATTTCCATTTTTCTTTGGCCTTTTAGCTCAATTGCTCCGGTTACATAGTAGGTGGAAGTGGCTATCCCGTTTGCTTTGTGGTTTAGATATAATGTTCCGTTCCATCCGATATTGCTGAGAAGATTTCTAAATTCGGAAGAAGTAAAAAGACATTTATCGCTGGTTACGACAACAGATCCGTTGTAATTTTTTCCGACGATTTCGCATTGGCCTTGATTTTGGGCGTTAATAGCCTTATTTTTGTAGGAAGACGCCAGCCCGGAATCAAAATCAACAGCAGGCATATCTTTTTTTTCAGGAGGACAATTGCCTGTCGGACAATTTGGTCCGCATCCTTTTTTTGAACAAGTTGAAGAGCTGTTAAAAGAACTATCCGTAATGTTGATATTGTTGTAGGCGAAAGCAAGTCCTTCCTGCTCAATCGTTGATTGGTTATCGTAAAGATTTACCGTGCTTGCCGATTTGATATTGATATTGTTGTTGCTGAAAATATTGCCGTTGTGTATGTTTATTTTACTTGCATGGATTGTGATTTCGCCGCTCGGAGAGCCGGAGAAAACGGAGCTGCTTTCAATTAGGCTGCCAAGAGCTTTATAAACTTTTATTTTAACTATTCTTTGGTTGCCGTGAGTTGAACTTGCCATGGTTGTTATCTCTCCGTTGCCGCAAGAAGAATTTTCAATTGATACAGTATAACTATTTCCAAAGATTAAAGATCCTGCTTCTTTTTGACTAGAGGTTGTCCAGTTATAACAATCACAATAAGCAGTTGAGCTTGTAAAGCAAAGATTCCAATCAGAGTCGTTTTTTAATCTCCAAATGGCTTCGTTTATTCCGGCTTCGGCGATGTAGTAAGTCTGCAAGGTTTGAATTTGGCTTTTTGATATTTTATATTCAGTAACAGAAAGAGAAAGGAAATAAGAACTGATTAACAGCAAAATCAGCATCGCTCCCATAGCGATAATGATGACCGATCCCTTTTGGCTTTTTTTTCTGTAAAAGCGATTAGAGATTGCGGCCCAATATTTTATTCTCAATTTCCAGCAGCTGCTCATTTTTAGCTAGATTAATTTTTATATTGATAAGCTTGTTTCCCCAAAATTTTATACCTTGAACGAATTCTCCAACGAGCTCGGGTCCTTCCAGCAGTTTTGAAGTCAAGATTTCGCTGGACGAAGTAGCATTATGAGGGAGATAACAATAGGGATCGCTTGGAAAATAATAAACCTTAACTTCTTTGTAAAGTTCAGTTGAGCTGGCAAAATACCTGATATAATAATAATCGCTGCTTATGCTGTAGATTGATGCGACAGTCGGAATTGGATCTTCCCATGGCCGGTCAATTGTGGCGGCTTTCGTGCTTCCGTCATATCCGGTGATTTTTCTTATTTTATTATTTTCGTTTCCCCATCCGGAAGTTATTTCCATAAAAGAATCTTTATAAAAATCGTCAGTTGGCGAAGAGTCTGCCGCTAAAGCAATCGTGCTTGTTGATGCGGATTGAGGAGATCCGTTAATGTTGAAAGAGCCAAGGTGTCCGTCCTGGAATTCTATTTCAGAGGCGGCAGTGATTTCTTCTTCTGTTATGTTGTTGGATATCTGCTTTGATTGGCGGATTTCCCTGGTGATTCTTTCCATTATTATCCTTCCGTTTTGCGTAATTTCAGCCAAATCTTGCTGTTCCATAAAAATTTTTTGTCCGTAAAATTGGGCTGAAAAAATCGCGCCTGCGGCAATGGCAAAAACCGTGATTACAATCATAGTTTCCAAAAGAGTGAATCCGTCCGATTTTTTCTGTTTGAATTTTTCTTCTTTCATTTTCTTGAATATAGAGTGGAGAGCTCAACGGTTTGCTCGGGAACGTCCCGCCCCCAAAATACTTTAATTTTTATTCTCTTAATTCCAAGATCGGTATCGGTAGCGTTTAAATCGTCAAGGGGATCAATATAAGCGACATTGGTTTGGATATAATAGTTTAAGGTGCTCGTAGTTGTTGTCCCTGTGGAGAGTAAAGGGTTGTCGTAGTCATAAGAGAGGAGGGTTTCCAATTGTCCTTGTGCGAGATAAGCGGCGGTTGAATTATTTTTGGCAATGCCTTCTTTCTGCACCGCCGCAGGGAAAGACTGCAGGATTCCTATAATTCCGATAGACAAGACCGCCAAAGCAACAATGACCTCTATTAAAGTAATGCCTTTTTGATTTTTAGACATATTAATCCGTTTTTTTAATGAAGCCTGACGGCTTTACTTCTACTGTTGAAGTAGAGTATTCATTGTTTTCAATCGTTATTGATCCCGCTTCAACCGCTGCGCCGTAAATATTAAATATCAATTTATTGTCAGTAAAATTAATTTGGCGGAGGCTGATTGCGGAAGGAAGAAAAATATTCTTGATTAATTCTTCAGGCTGGGAACATTTAATAACTTGGTATTTTTTCTCGCTCGGATAAAAATATACGCCATAGTTTATTTGCTGGGATACGGCTAATTGCTGGGCGTAGCGCATATTGCTTATTATTTCTTTGGAGGTGTTTGACAATTCCAAAGCCGGCCGATAAAGAGAAAAAGAAAAAAGGCACAGGCCGGCCATTATTCCGGCAACGGCAAAGACAATCATTATTTCAATCAGAGAGAACCCTTTGCCGTTTTTTTCTTCTGTTGTTTTTTTATAATCAGAGCCGCTTTTAAGGCAATAGTTTATTATTTTGTTTTGGAGCCAGGGGATAATCAAAAATTTTAAAGCAAAAAGCAGCGCCAGCAGAAAAACCTTTCTTCTCTTTCTTTTGATTTGTTCATTTTGCTGCTCGTTTTGGGATTGGAGCTCTTTAATCATTTTAATGAATTCCGTGCATTATGCTGTTTAAGGGCTGCATCATGGAAACGGCGAAAAAGCCGATGCCTCCTCCGAGAATCAAAATCATTATCGGTTCAATAATAGAGGCCATATTCTTGGTGGTTTCGGTGACGTTTTGCTCATAAAAATCGGCGAGTTTTTCCAGTATCGTTGAGGTCTCTCCCGTTTCTTCTCCTACGGCAACCATTTGGATTACTGTTTGAGGATAAATGCCGGAATAATCTTTCAGGGCTTCTGAAAGCTTTTCTCCCTTTCTTACCCTGTTTGCGGAATCAACAAGAGCTTTTTTATAATAACCGTTGCTGACGGTTTCTGAAGTTATTTCCAAAGATTTAGGCAAGGGCACTCCGGCCGCGGACAAAGAGCTTAGATTTCTAACGGTATAAGCGGAGTTTATATCTTTGACTAGGGGAGATATAACCGGAAATTTTAAGGCAGTCCAATCAAGTATTTTTTTCCCGAAGGGCTTTTTTGAGAACCACATAAAGAAAATAACAGAGCCTGCAATAATCAGCAGGGCGATATACCATTTTTCAGCCAAAAATTTTCCCAAACCGATCATTATTTGGGTCGTCATGGGGAGTTCTATATTCATGCTTTCAAACACCGAAGATAATTGGGGAACAACGATTATAAGCATTGCCGCTCCGATTAAAAGCATCGCGGAAACAATAACGGCCGGATAAGTCATTGCTCCTTTAATTTTGGACTGTAATTCGTAAGATCTTTCCATTTGAGTTGCTAGAGTTTTCAAAACTTCTTCCATTGTCCCGGTTTCCTCTCCCACTTTAATCATGCTTTGGAAAAGACTGGGAAAAATTTTAGAGTGGGAAGAGAGGGAGTCGGACAATCTTTGCCCTTTAGCTACTTGATCTTTGATGTTGGTAAGGGCTTTTTTGAAAGCAGGGCTTTTGACTTGGCAGGAGATAATATCAATGGCGCGGGGAATGGAAAGCCCGGCAGAAATCATTACTTGAAGGTTTCTGGTAAAAAACATTTTTTCCGCCAAAGAGACTCCTCCGATTCCAATACTGATTTCGGATATTTTTTTCAACCCTCCTTTTTTCCCCTGCGGGCTTGCTTTTATCAAAACTAACCCTTGGCTGCGCAAAAGGCTGGCCAGCTGGTTTTCATCTTTGGCTTCCATCTGTCCGGATCGTTGAAGCCCTTTTAGGGATTTTGCTTTGTAAAAATAATTGGCGATAAGATTTTGAAATTATTTTTTAATCTATGATGACTCTCATTACTTCTTCAATGGAAGTCAGCCCCAAGGCCGCCTTAATGAATCCGTCTTCAAACATTGTAATCATTCCTTCGTTTTTAGCGCGATCTTCTATTTGGTCCGAAGTTCCCTGGCTTATGATTAAATCTTTGATAGTTTCGGTAACGGGGAGAACTTCGTAAATACCGACGCGTCCGGAATATCCGTCCGGGTTGTCTTTGTTTGGCTTTGGCCGATAAAAGGGGATGGTCGTCCATTTATCGGACGCCTTTACTATTTTTTCTTTTTTTAGAATATCCAAAGTTTTTTCAATGTCGCAGTATTTTCCTATGTCTTTTATTTCAGCTTCTTTCAAGAAATATTTCTCTTTTTCTTCGCATAGTTTTCGGACCAATCTTTGGGCGAGAATGCAATTAAGAGTAGACGCTATCAAAAAAGGCTCAATCTTCATGTCAATCAAGCGAGGCAGGGATCCGGCGGCGGAATTGGTATGCAAAGTGGAAAGAACCAAGTGTCCGGTCAAAGAAGCATTAACGGCCAAGGAAGCGGTTTCGTTGTCGCGGATTTCTCCGACCATAATAACATTCGGGTCTTGCCTTAAAAGGGATCTTAATCCGCTGGCGAAAGTCATTCCTATTTTAGCGTTTACTTGAGTTTGGTTTATCCTGGGCATACGGTATTCTACAGGATCTTCAATTGTTGAAATATTTACCCCCGGACTATTTAAAATTTCCATCATTGAATAAAGAGAGGTTGTTTTTCCCGATCCGGTCGGTCCGGTGACCAAAAGTATCCCTACCGGTTTGCGCAATGCGTCTTGCAAGTCATCAAGTTGTTTGCCGCGCAAGCCAAGCTGTTCCAAGCTTAAGGCTTTGCTGGTTTCGGGAAGTAAACGCATTACTATTTTTTCTCCGTCAAAGACAGGCAAGATTGAAACACGCACGGAATATTTATAATCTTCGCTTTCTATCTTAAACCGTCCGTCTTGCGGAAGGCGATGCTCGTCAAGCTTAAGATTGGAAAGGACTTTAATTCTTGCCACTATTCCTTGAGCCGCCATTTTGGGTAAGACCATAGCGTCGCGCAGAATTCCGTCTATGCGATATCTGACCAGCACTTCTTTGTCGGTCGGCTCAATGTGGATATCGGAGGTTCTTTGCAGTATGGCGTGCTTCATCAAGGTATCCACGATTTTTATAATCGGCAAGTCCTCGGCTATTTTTTGCAAGTCGTTTTTATCTCCAAAAACGTCTTCGTCTTTAATGTGCTTGATTCCGCCGGCTTCCTTTTTAATAATGTCTCCGAATTCCGCTTCCAAGGTCTGCTGGTATTGGCGTAAAACTTTTTTGATTGAAGCTTGGCTGGTAAGGCGCGGGAGAATTCTTAGAGATGTTGTTTTTTTGATAAATTCAATGGTGCGCAAATCTTCCGGATCAATCATGGCAACTTCCAAATCCTGCCCTCTCTTTCTAAAGGCGACTATGCTATGAGCTCGGGCAATAGGCTCGGGAATCATTTTTAGGATTTTTGGGTCAATGGCTTCTTTTTCCAAGTCAACGAAAGGAATTCCCAATATGTAAGCCGAAAGCTTGATAATCTTTTCTTCCGGAACAAAATCTCTTTCAACTAAAATCTCTTCAACCGTTTTCTTGTTTTTTTCGGCTTCCGCCTGGGCTTGGTCAAACTGCTTTTCGGTCAGCATCCCGGCGTCAAGCAGGAAAGACTTTAATTGTTGCGGTTCAACTCTCATTTAAGATTCTATTCTAATATTCTTTTTATTTTTTCCAATATTTCCGTTAGGCTGTATTGCGCTTTGCAAAGATAAGTCGTGGCTCCGGCTTCAATCGCTCTTTCAACATTTTCCAGATTTTCCAAATTTGTCATTACCACAACGGGGATTTCTTTGGTTTCTTCGCACGACTTAAGGCTTGCCAAAACATCAAAGCCGTTCATCTTTGGAAGAATCAAATCTAAAAGAACAAGGTCCGGTTTTTCTTTTTTGGCCAGTTCCAATCCGGTTTCGCCGTCCAAGGAGCTGATTACTTTAAAATCTTCTTGCGTTAAAACTTCGCTCAAGGTTTTTTGCAGAGCTTCTTCGTCTTCAATAAATAATATTTTTTTCATTTTTTTGCGCGTAAAATTATTATTTTTTATTTATCGGCAGGGCAAACCAAAAAGTGGTGCCTATATTCTCTTGGCTTGCGAATCCTATTTTTCCTTTTGAATTTTCTATAATGGATTTCGCTATGTAAAGACCGAGACCGGACCCTTGGGTCTGTCTTTTCATTGCGTTTTCCGAACGGAAGAATTTTTGAAACAGATATTTTTGGTCGTTTTTTGGAATTCCCACTCCCATATCTTTTATGGAAAAAAGAACAGAATTGTTCTCCTTTCCGATACTGACTTCTATTTTTCCTTTGCCTTTAGTGTATCTGATGGCATTGTCCAAAAGATTTTCAATTACCATTTTGACTTGCTCCGGAGAGGCGAAAATTTCGGGAAGATTTTTTTCAAAATTAGTCTTGATCTCTATATTTGAAGCCTTGGCATAAGGGCTGAATGACTTAATTGCTTCGGTTGTGACTTCTTCTATGAAAAAAGGCTTTTCTCTCGCGCTTAAATTGGCGGACTGCAAGCGGGAGACAGTCAAAAGATCGGAAACCAAATCTTTCATTCGTCCGTTGTTTTCCCGCAATATTTTGAAATATTCAAGCTGTCCGGCTTCTATTTTTCCCAGCCTGCCAGACATAATCAGTTCTATCGTCCAGCTTAAATTGGAAAGAGGGGCTCTTAACTGGTGCGAAACGATATTAATGAATTCCGATTTCATACGGTTTGATTCGGCCAAATTTTCAAATCCTTTAACAATTGTAAAGGCGATTATAAACAATATTCCAGTCAGTCCGCTGATTACCAAAACGACTATTTTCGGATCTTTTATGTAGTAGCTTCCTAGAAAATAAAAAACAAATTCGCTCAAAATTATAACAATCCCCATAACGAGGAAAAGAAACTGGGGGCATTGCCACGGGCTTAATCCGTATCTTTTGCATTTGCCCAAGATATTAAAAGATTCAAGAAAATTTTTAAAATCCATTATAATAATTCTAGCACAAAATTGTTGAGGCAAAAATAAAACTTTCCACAGACTGGGAAAGCTTTGAATCTTTTTTATTCTTTTTTGGAATATTATTTTTTAACGAATAGCCAGCAGAGGCAATGTCCCGATTTTTCAATTTCTTCTTCCGAATAAGAGCAAGGGCAAATATTTTTTTGATCAATTTCCGGTTTTCCCTTGACCACTCGGCAGGGGCAGTAGCGCGCGCCGTATTTTTTCTCGTTTTCAATAAGCCTTTTGGCCAGGCCTTCCAGCATCTCATGGTTGTCGTTTAGTCCAATTCCTTTCTCTTCTGCATATTGCCTGTATTCCTCTATGATTTTTTCAATTTCTTTTTCCATAAAAAATAAAAGGCCAAATGCCTGTTAATTTCCGCGGATAAATGCGGAAAAAGGGAATTATTTCTTCAAGCCGGATTCTATCCATTCCTTTACGGCTTCTTCGGGCATAAAGCCCAAAAAATCGGCAACAGCTTCTTTGTTTCTGAAAAGCATTACGGTCGGAATCTGCTCTACCTTAAACTGGCGGGCTGTTTCCGGCGATTCGTCAATATTAAGCTTGGTAAAAATAAGCTTATCCTGCATTTCTTTTTCTTTGGATATCTTTTCTATAATATTTCCTAAAAAGGAGCAGGGAGGGCACCATTCCGCGAAAAAATCAACTAAAACCGGCTTTTCGGCTTCTTCAATGAATTTTTTAAAATTTTGGTCGTTTAATATTGTCATATAATGATATTTTACCCGAAGCTTTTAAAAAGGGCAACAAGTATTTTCATCAAACTTTATCTTTGAATTTTAAGGGAAATTTGATATGCTGGATTTATTGATATCAGAACAGCTTGGCGATGACAGCGTTTTTCGCCGGACGGACAAAGGAGCGGCTTTCGCCAAAAAGGCTCCTTCCCGCCGGCAGGCAATGGCGCTAACAAATGGTGTTGACGGAGCGGTTCCTGCCTATCGGCGAGCAACAAATGGCTGATGAGCAGATATTTTGCCGAGGTAGCTCAATGGCAGAGCAACGGTATCGTAAACCGTAGGTTGGAGGTTCAACTCCTCTCCTCGGCTCTTGTGTGATTGGAGCCGGCAAGGGTTTATCCGGCCATCCGACCGGATGCCCGATCGGATAGCTGGGAGGCTTACGTCTTTAACTCCTCCCTTTCTGCAAATATGGAAAATCTTAGCCAAACAATTGAAGAGTTAGAAAAAGAGGCTCTCCTCCTGGAGGGCCATCTTTGACTTAGCCAGCTTTCCGGATAAAATAAAAGAACTGGAAGAATTATCGGCAAGAGAGGATTTTTGGCAGGATCAGGAAAAGGCGCAGGAAATATCCCAGGAATTGGCTCACAAGAAAGAACAGCTGGAAGAACTTAACGGAATTAAAAACGAAATAAAAGAAATTAAAGAGCTTTTGGAGCTTTGCAAAGAAGATTTTTCTTTGGAAAGCGAATTGAGTAAAAAGATAGATCTTTTAAGATTAAAAATAAAAAAGAAAAATATTGAAGTAAGATTCAAAGGGAAGTATGATAAAGGAGACGCTCTTTTATCAATCTATTCAGGAGCGGGAGGACAGGACGCGCAGGACTGGGCGGCAATGCTTTTGAGGATGTATCAAAGATATTGCCAAAAAGCCGGGTTTAAGAATGCGATTCTTGACCAAGATTTCGGCCAAGCCGGAGGTCCGGAAGGACGTGTTGGCGTCAAATCCGTTACTATTGAGATTAAAGGAAAATATGCTTACGGCACGATAAAGAAAGAAACCGGAGTCCATCGCTTGGTAAGAATATCGCCGTTTTCAGCCCAAAAATTGCGCCATACTTCTTTTGCCCTTGTGGAAGTTCTGCCACGAATTAAAGACGGAAAAGAAATTGAAGTAAATCCCTCGGACTTGAAAGTTGATTATTTCCACGCTTCCGGCCCGGGAGGCCAATATGTGAATAAAAGGATGTCCGCCGTTCGTATTACTCATGAACCTACGGGAATTATCGTGTCAGCCCAAACTGAAAGATCTCTTGCTCAAAACAAGGAAACGGCGATGCAGATGCTTTACGCCAAGCTTTACCAGCTGAAAACAATGGAAAAGCAGAAAGAGTTATCCGAAGTTAAGGGAAGCAAAATTTCGGCCAGTTGGGGAAATCAAATTCGTTCTTATGTAATCCATCCTTATCAATTAGTTAAAGATTTGCGAACCGATGTGGAAACTTCGCAAGTCAACGCCGTTCTTGACGGCAGCTTAGATGAATTTATAACCGCGCAAATACAACAAAATGATTAAACTTGAAAACATCTCAAAAATATACCCCTTGAGCTTCAGCCGCGAACAAAAAGCGGCCCTGCAAAATGTTTCTTTTGATGTTGAGTCCGGAGAATTTATCACTTTCTGCGGACGATCCGGAGCCGGAAAAACAACTTTGCTTAAAATTATCGCTTGCCAGGAAAAGCCTACGGACGGCAATGTTTTTTTTGAGGGAGAAGACCTTTGCAGAACCAAAGACAAAGACATCTGTTCTTTTAGGCATCAAATAGGTTTTGTTTTTCAGGATTATAAATTGCTTTCGTATAAAACGGTTTTTGAAAATGTTTCTTACGCTTTGGAAGTTACTGATTATCAAAATGGCGGAATGGATGAAGAAGTGGAGCAGATTTTGGAGCTGGTGGGATTACAGAACCAAACCAATTCTTTCCCCCATGAATTATCAGGAGGAGAGAAGCAAAGAGTGGCTATCGCCCGCGCCTTGATACACAGGCCGAAAGTTGTTTTGGCGGACGAGCCGACGGGAAATCTTGATCCTTACCATACAAGAGACATTTTAAAAATTTTTAATAAAGTCAATGAAATGGGGACAACCATTCTTTTGGCAACGCACAGCAAGGAGATCGTCAATTCTTTACAGCGCCGCGTCATTACCATTGAAGACGGGGAGATAAGAAGCGACGAAGCCAAAGGCAGATTTATTCTGTAAACTAAAAATTATGAGCAAGAAAACTTTTAAAAAGATTTTAAGATCCGGCTGGAATAACTTTCAACGGCAGGGAATACTGACTTTCGCCACTTTATTCATAATCTTTATCGCCGTTTTTTTGGCAAGCTCGCTTTATCTTTTCGGCGGAGCTATCTATTTTTTAAACGACCGCCTCCAGGAAAGAATAGATATTTCGGTTTTCTTTAAGGAAAATACCGCCCGTGAAGATATTGCCGGTATAGAAGAACAGCTAAAAGCTGTGCCTGAAGTAAAAAAAGTGGAATATATATCCGCGGACGAAGCTTATCAAAAATTTGTTGAAGAACACAAAGACGACCAATATTACGAAGCGTTGCAGGCTATTGAAATGAATCCTTTTTTGGCTTCGGTCCATGTCCAGGCCAAAGACCCGTCCCAGTATGGGGAGATTTCAAGTTTTTTGAAAAAAGACGAATTTCAAAGCGTGATACAGAATGTTAACGATTACAAAAGGGGGACGGTCATTCAAAAGCTGACAGATTTAACGAAAAACATTAGAACCATAGGATTTGCTCTGATAGGCTTTTTAAGCTTGATTGCGGTTCTTGTTACTTTCAACACCATCAAACTGACCATTTTTTCTCAAAAAGCGGAAATTGAAATAATGCGCTTGGTCGGAGCCAAGAAGAGTTTTATCCAGGGCCCGTATTTCATCCAAGGATTGCTTTGCGGCTTGTCCGCATCTCTGTTTGCTTTTGTTCTTTTCGGCGCTTTCGCTTTTATCCTGCAAGACAAGCTGTCCGGAATATTTTTGGGATTCAATATGTTTGATTTTTATAGGACGAACCTTTGGCAGCTATTGGCTTTGCAGTTCGGGACAGGCTTGCTTTTGGGCACGATTTCCAGCGTTTTGGCCGTCCAAGCTTACTTGAAAAAGTAAAGAAAATGAGGTATTAAAATTTAGTGTTTGGAAGAGCCCGCTCCGGGCTTTTTCCAAATGTTATTGCATTGCGGGATCGTCTAACGGTAGGACAACGCCCTCTGGAGGCGTCTATCTAGGTTCGAATCCTAGTCCCGCAGCCGAATTGTTTAGTACAAACTCGTTTTGCTGGAAGGGCGGAATTAAATCCGCTCTTTTGGTTAAAAAATTTTGCGCGCTCGGCGCGCCTTGTCGGGGGGAATGGCCGGAAGCTAAAACCGGTTGATTTTGAAGCAAAAACAGCGTTATTTTAATGCTTTCCTTGGCATAAACAATCTCTTTGAAAAATCTTTTAGCCAAAAGATTTTTCGCGATGCCGGTTCTTTTTCCAAGCTCGGCGTAAACCGCTTTTAAGGTTGAAATAACCTTTTCGGCGGTGAGATCGTATGTTTTGGCCGAAGGTTCGTATCCAATGCGGTACCCGGAATTTTCTGCGTGATTTATCCTGAAAACCAGATTTTCCACATATTCCTTGTCGTTGGAGATTCTTTCCAGATTTTCTAAAACATAGCGGTCGAGTCGGTCGGCGTTCACTTGTTTTGTTTCGCAGGATTGCCAATCGTTTTTTAGCGTTGAAGTACAGCGGTAATAATAATATCGCTTTTGGAATTTTCCATCTCTCGTTTTGTTGCTGTAAGATGGCGTCATTTTCGCTCCGCAATCCGCGCAATTTATAATTCCGCCGAAAAGGTGGTTTTTATAAATCCTGTTTTTATTCGTTTTTTTCTTGTGTGTTTGCTGGGCGCAGCCAAACACTTCTTGCGAAATAATCGGCTGGTGCAATCCGGGGTAAAATTCGCCTTTGTGGCTAATTTTACCGGTATATATTACATTCCTTAACATATAGGCAATGGCGGTTTTGGTGAAAGGTTTTCCATTTCTGTTTTTCAAATTACTTTTTGCCAAATAGTTGTAAACTTTCGACAAAGAACCGGTTTCAACGTAATTTGAAAAAATTGACCTCACCGTTTCAGCCTCCTTTTTATTGATAAATATTTTTTTATCTTTTCTGGAATAACCGTAAGGCGCAAAACCGCCATTGCTCATTCCTTTTTTCGCCCGTTCCAGCATTTTGTCTTTTGTACGCTCGCTGGTTAGTTCGCGTTCAAATTGCGCAAAGGTAAGCATAATATTACGCAACAAACGGCCGGCGGGCGTGGAAGTATCAAATCGTTCCGTAATAGAGATAAAATCAACGCCGAACCGATCAAAGGTTTCAATAAGCTCGTAAAAATCCTTAGGGGAGCGGGTAAGGCGGTCTATTTTATACGCCAAAACCAGATCAACTCTTCCTTCCTTGATGTCGTTTAACAACTCCTGCAACGCCGGGCGGTTTGTGTTCGCACCGGTATATCCTGCGTCGGAATAAACTTTAAAAACGGAAAAATCATTTTGGCTTTCAACAAAATGCTTGATTTTTTCCTCTTGCGCTTCGCAAGAGGAAAATTCTTTTTCCGCTTGTATATCGGTAGAAACCCTGGTATAGACAGCGCACATTTTGAATTGAATATTCGCCATATTTTTGATAGAATCTCTTTAAAGACGTCATTTTTATTTCCTATAAATACAGTGTATAATAATACTCTATAATATGTCAAAGAATTTTTATTTAAGCAATTTAAAACGTCTTAGAGAGCAAAAAGGTTGGACGCAAGAAAAACTTGCCCAGCAATCAGGTGTTTCCTATCATACGCTTATTAAAATTGAACGCGGAACGATACAAGATCCACGCATAGAAACCGTGGCCAATATAGCTAGGGCTCTAGGTCTATCTCTAGATGAATTAGTTAATTTCTAAAATTTTATGGAAACGAAATCTTGCAAATGCCAAAATTGCGGGCTAACTTCAGAATCATTTTTTATCGCTGATGCTAAAAATTTTAGAAAAAATATCTCCCGTATAACCGAAGGCGAAATAGGCATTTGCAGTCTTTGCAACAATTGTTATTCTAAAAGAAAAGATTGTTTAGAGGCGATTATTAATACTGCGAAAGATAAAAAAATAATAGTGGCCGGACCCGGCACAGGAAAAACACATACATTTGGTGAACTTTTGAAGCAACTACCGGCAGAGGGAAGGGCTATCGTCTTCACTCTTATAAATAACTTGGTTTTTGATTTGAAAAAAGAATTAAGCTCTATCGGAAATAACAATATTAAAGCAACTACATTCCATGGATTTTGCAGGGAAATGCTTCACTCGAAAATTCATTTTAAGCCCGGTTTTGAATATTTCCCGAAATTAACGAAGTTGATTTGTGCGGATGCAGATTTATTGTCTTCTGGATTTTCAAAAGAAGACTTTGACAAAAGCTTTGCAAATTTAGATGAAAATAAGGCGATGGAGTTCTATTTAGAAAGAGCAGACTACTACAATTCCGCAAGCCATAATGATGCTGTTTTTAAAATTTATAATTTTTTAAAAGAAAATACCGAAGAAATTCCTGAATATGAAATAGCGATTGCCGACGAATACCAAGATTTTAATCTTCTTGAGTCTTCATTCATAAATCTTCTTGCAACTAAAAATAAAATCTTAATCGCAGGTGACGACGATCAAGCATTATATAAATTTAGATTTGCCGAAAAGAAATTTATAAGAGATTTAAGAAAAAACACTGACTTCCAATTTTTTCCATTGCCATTTTGCAGTCGTTGTAGTCCGGTTTTGGTTGATGCAACCAATTATTTTGTAAAAAAGGCTCAAATGGATGGGTTACTTAAAGAAAGAATTCCAAGGGATTATCTTTGTTATTGGCCGGATAAATATATTGAAAGTATAAATTATCCTAAAATCTTTGTTGCACATTGTTCTACCGCAAAGACGATGAATGAGTTTATTGTGGCTCGTATCCAAGAAATTAAACAGGC
This sequence comes from Minisyncoccota bacterium, assembly GCA_028706715.1. Classification (GTDB taxonomy): domain Bacteria; phylum Patescibacteriota; class Minisyncoccia; order Minisyncoccales; family JAQTVQ01; genus CAIMDX01. The sequence continues at coordinate 45,928 of JAQTVQ010000004.1, forward strand.
AGAATCTATTGATGGTACTGAAAAAGACATACAATTCCTTATTATAGGTCCAGAATCAGGGTACCATATAAATAACTTAGCTGTTTGTTTAAAAGAAAAACTTGACGGAAGTATTTATGAAATTCAAACTGCCAAAGAAAAGGAAGCTCTGACGATAGATGAAGGCTATTCAATTATCCAACGAGGCAATAATAATTTAGGATGGCGCATTGTCATGGAACTCGATCCAATAGATGGCCAAGCAGATATTATTAACAGATCTTATGAAGCTAAGGCGGGCCTTGAGGGTTTGCTTCCTGTGGAATATATTGAAAAACATCAAACATCAATATCTGGGAGAGCTGGCATCGCCGACGAAAATGTTTGTTTGTCTGAAGACGAACTTCCCGAAGAAAACAATAATCGGAAGATTAAGATTAGGATGACAAATTTTTACGGATCGAAAGGTCTCACCGCCCTACATGTTTTTGTAATAGGGTTAAACAATAGAACTTTCCCAAAGAATCCTGACAATATCAAAGATGACGAAATATGCAAATTTATTGTTTCATTAACTAGGGCAAAAAAATCTTGTACGCTTGTTCCAAACAGAGAATATAACTATGAACTTCAAAGATCGGTTGACTCGCCATCGATTTTTATTGGCATGTTGCCTCAAGATAAACTACTAAAACAAGAATATAGAATCAAAAAAGGGCAATTACAATTAGAGGGGCAGTAGGAAATTTCCTGTTTTATTAGGGATATTTAATCAAATATTAAAACGGCCTGTTTTTGCTTCAAAATCAACCAGTTTTAGTTTCCGACCATTCCCCCCGACAAGGCGCGCCACGCGCGCAAAATTTTTTAACCAAAAGAGCGGATTTGATTCCGCCCTTGCGACAAAACGAGTTTGTATTAAACAATTCGGCTGCGCATTCCGATAATCTGCAAACTTTGACTATTGTTTTGCCAAATACAATCCATCAGTCAAAAGAGAGGGTTTTGCAGGATTAATCTGCCCCCGACTGAGCGTCGCTTGCCCTTCCGAACTGCGGTTCTCCAGGGCGGCGCTCGCAAAGGGGCAGCCGGGCTCGAATTGGGCTCAGGCCAACGCATTTTAGCCGCAGGTGGGGGTAAAAAGGGGAATTTAAAAATATATAAAATAATATAAATCGAAGCCAGCAGGCTTCGCGAAATTTTAAAAAATTTTAAATTGAAAAAAGTCGGCAAAAAGAGTAAATTCAATACATAAAGATAGGGTTTTAAAAATCAAAATGCCCGTTAATTCAAACAAAAAGAAACTGACTTTTATCGACCTTTTCGCAGGAATAGGCGGTATTAGGTTAGGCTTTGAATCGGCAGGCTTCGAATCAGTTTTCGCAAATGATTTTGATCCAAAGGCTTCAGAAACATATAAGGCAAATTTTGGCGATTCAATAGATACCTCTAATATAAAAGACGTTATAAAGGATGGCATGGGTAAAATTCCTAAAAAATTTGATGTTTTAGCCGCCGGGTTCCCGTGCCAGCCTTTCTCAATAGCGGGCCATAGGTTAGGATTTGCCGATAAGGAGAGGGGCAATTTGCTCTTCGCTGTTATTGAAATTTTAAGAACAAGAAAACCCAAAGCTGTTTTTTTGGAAAACGTCAAAAATTTGCAGAAACACGATGATGAAAAAACATACAAAAGGATAGAAGAAGAAATGCGCGGAGCAGGATATACCATAAAAGCAGAGGTTCTTAACAGCATGCATTACGGGAACGTACCTCAAGCGAGGGAAAGAATTTATATCGTTGGTTTTCAAACGCCGCGCGCTTTGATGAAATTTCATTTTCCCGAGAGCCAGCTTTTGACTAAAAGCGTTTTAGGATTGCTCGAAAAATCAGTAGACGAGAGATTTTATTACAACGAAGAAGACGAATTCATTTATCCGAAGCTTAAAAAGGATGTTAAGTCGAGGGAAAGAGTATACCAATATAGAAGAATATATGTCAGAGAAAATAAAAATGGAGTTTGCCCAACTCTTACAGCCAGTATGGGAATGGGCGGGCATAATGTTCCGATCATCAAAGACCATAAGGGAATAAGGAAGCTAACTATGCGAGAATGCGCCCGCTTGCAGGGATTTCCCGAATCATTTATATTGCCTTCGCATCTTTCGGATACGTCAATCTATAAACAGATCGGCAATTCAGTAACAGTTCCGGTTATAGCCAAAATAGCCGAAAATATCCGGGTAGCATTAGAGTCGTAATAAAAAAATGGCAGATGTTTTTTCGAAGAAAAAGCGCAGTGAAATAATGTCAAAGATCCGCAGCAAAGATACGGGCATAGAAAAAATTGTTTTTGCCTATCTTAGAAAAAATAATATTTATTTCCAAAAACATTATTCAAAGATTCCCGGGAAGCCGGATATTGCCTTGCCTTCCCAAAAGAAGGCAGTTTTTATAAACGGAGATTTCTGGCACGGCTACCGGTTCGGCGATTGGAAGGATAGATTGCCAAAGGATTATTGGAAAAATAAAATTGCAGGCAACATCAAGCGGGACGCAAAAAATTATAGGCTTCTGAGAAGAAAGGGATGGAGGATATTAAAGGTATGGAGCCATCGCCTAAAAAAGTCGCCGGTTGCAGAGTGCCAAAAAATAGCTGATTTCCTTAAAAAATAGGATTATATTGCATAGGTATTGACAATAATGTAAATGTGGAATACATTTATATTTAAAGTTATCTAATTGTATTTTTATGGAAAACAAGCGCAGAGAAAATTTTAAACGCCTTGCCGAAGCAAGAACCAATCAGGTTTTAAAAAAGCTGAAGGTTCTTGGCAATTGCTCGAATAGAAGCTCTTATGATTACACAGAGGAAGAGGTCAATAAAATATTTTCCGAAGTGGAAAAGAAAATCCGAGAGGTGAAAGCTAAATTTACTTTTCCCAACAGACAGAAAGAATTTAAACTGTAAATACTTATGGCAATATTTTCAAGAATTAAACCAAAAACTAAAGCTGAACCAGAAAATTCTTTAACATGGTATTTCCCAAGTACTGATCACTGTTCGGTAGATGGTTTTGCTGATTCGCAATTAGAGTATTTTCAGGGAAATCACGAAAAATACATAGCAAGAGAAGCGATACAAAATGCCGTAGACGCCCGTAGCAACAGCGAAAGGCCAGTAATTATTATTTTTGAAAAGTTCGATCTTTTAGTCTCTCAAATTCCGGGATGGCAAATGTTGTTAGATAGGTGCAAAAGATGCCTTGATTTTGACAAAGGGCAAGAAAAATCAGAAATTTTTTTTCGCAATGCAATAGAATTATTAAAAAGCGAAACAGTTTCGGTATTAAAGATAAGCGATTACAATACCATTGGCCTTTCGGGACAAGATGACGACCGTAGCGGTGGCTGGTATCGGTTAGTTCGAGCCGATGGAGTTAGTTCTCCCAAAGGAGTAAGTGGAGGTTCTTTCGGAATAGGGAAAGGAGCTCCCATCGCTGCTTCGCAGCTGAGAACTGTTTTTTATTCCAGTATTAACGATAAAAATGAGCCGGTATTCCAAGGCAAGGCCCGCCTCGTAAGCCATTATGGCGAGGATGATGATGTTAAGCGCGGGATCGGATTCTACGGCATTGACGGATACCGTTCAATAAGAGACGCAAAGCTTATACCTGATATTTTCGAAAGGAAAGAGCGTGGAACGGATATTTTCATTATTGGGTATGATGCGGGCGAAAAATGGAAGGAAAAATTAATTGAATCCGTAATGGAAAATTCTTGGCTTGCAATTTACGATGGCGATCTCGAAGTAATTATTCGCGACGGCGATGAAAAAATTATAAATAAAAATAACCTCAAGGATTATTTTTCTAATTACGAAACAGGCGAATCAGCTTTTTTCTACGAAGCTAGAACGAATTGGACTCAGAAATTTGAAAAAGAATTAAAACATCTTGGGTCGGTTGCGCTTTTTGTTAAGAAACATGATTGCTATCCCGGGGAGGTCATGATGGTGCGCAAACCAAAAATGCTAGTGGAAACAAAAGCCTATAGGGCGCTTAGGGAGCCATACGCAGGAGTTTTTATATGCGACAACGATAAGGGCAATTTTATGTTAAGAGATTTAGAAATTCCAACTCACGATAAATGGGATAGAGATCGGGCAAAAAATGGATGGGCGGCGATGGGCGAGCTGGATTTGTTTATTAAAGAATCTCTGAAAAGCATGGGGCAAACATCCAGCAACGAGCCGCAAGACATTCCGGGATTAGATCGCTATCTTCCAGATAGCGACGATAGGGATTATCTGTCCGAATCGGAAGAGATGCCAACGCAACCGACCGAATCTGCAGAAAATGAAGAATCAGGCAGGGAAATCGGAGCAGTCAAAGAACCTACCTCTGAGGAAGTTGAGGGCATATTAAGAAAAGTTAATGTAAAAAGCCCATCGATTGGAAGCGGTTCACTGCCCGGTGGCGGAGAATCGAACAAGACAACCGGCGGCGATAATGAGGGCACTGGCAGTGGAGATGAAGAAGGAGACCGCCAAGGGAAACGGATTAGGACGGCAGATGTTAGCTTCAGAAGTTTTGTCCAAAAAACGAAACATGGAATTGAATACCATTTTGCTATTTTGGGCCGCGAAGAATGCGACGGTTCGATCAGAATAGTGGCAGTCGGCGATGACGGAAATTATTCAGTCGATTTGGCAAATGCCAAGGATGTAGATTCCCAAAAAGAATTGGAAATTAGCGGAGCATTTATTAAAGGATTATCAATCAGAAAAGGCAAAACTGTCCGTCTTTCGGTCAGCTTAAAGTCGAGAAAAAAATACTCATTAGCAATAGAAAACTATGAAGGTTAATACTAAATCATATCCTCATCCGGTATTGGGCAACGGAGACGACATCCAAGGATCATTTAAGGCGGCTTTTACCTACGAGTTGGGTAGAAATAATATTGTCTTAAACCCGGTATTTACGCTTGAAAATAAAACTATTGATGGCCTTATTAAAAAGGGAAAAGCAGCTTTTGTTACTGAAGCAGAGTGCCGCAATACTTTTTTTAGAGCCAGCTTTTCATCGAACAACCCGGCGGAAAAATTTACTATTCCCGCAAGAATTTTGCGGGAGCGCGTTTCAGTAGGTTTTTATATTTGCGCTAACGAAGACATCAAAAATTATAAACCGGACGGATGCCATACCGACTATGAAGGCACTTCGTTTGAGATTGATAAGGGAGATGTTCTTGCCGTCGGCGGAAGCTGTGATTTTATAGCCGCGAAAAATTTTGATCCGTTGCGTCCGCCCGTTTCTTCTTTTATGTCGATAAGAGAAGGGCGCTTTCATGAAGGGCCGATTGAAATTGATTATACTTCGGATAAAATTACTATTGAGCTTTCAAAATCAGACTGGCAGAATTACGGAAACATCAGGAGCCAAAAAGTTGCCGAAGGCGCTTTGCACGCTTCAGTGGTTCTCCCGGTTTTAGTAGACGCAATTTATAAGGTGCAAAACGAAAGCTCCGAGTATGGCGACCAAAATTGGTTTGGAAGATTGGATGCCATACTTGACTCAAAAAGCTTAAAGAAAAGAGAGCCCTTTGAAGCTGCGCAAAAAATTCTTGATAATCCGTCCGCAAGGAATTTTCAAAGCATAAATTCTATGCTTGGATTCAATTCGGCAGAAGACAATGGCTAAAAAACAATTCCAAAAAATATTTAGAGGGGCAGCTGTAGACCGATTGCGTTCTGAATTGAGATCGGGAGATTCATTACAACAGTATTATGATGCAGATTTTTCTACACAAGAAAAAGAGCTTTTGCAATCTACCATAGAAGTAGGCGATAAGCCGCCAGCATTAAAGACGCCAAAGGAGGACATAGTTTCCGCAGATCTTGAGAATGCAATCATGCTTCACGGTTATTATAAGGATATCGACGAAACGCAGGCGTCTGATCCTCGTTTTTGGGCGTATCTTAGCCATGTTCAATTCAGAGGCTATGCTTTAGCTCGCTGGGGTATGCCTGAAAAATATAGGAACGTAACAAACGACGCGGAGAAGAAAAAAGCGATAAATCAAATATTCGATCATTGGTTTGTAGATAAAAATGACCGCGACTTAAGGCGCCATGCGCTTGCCCGTTTGTGGTGGGCGGCATATTTAACTTATGCGCCTTGGGAAAGAGAGCCTGAATTTTTTTCTGATTTTAAGAAAGAAGACCCCTACTACTACACGAAAGTCATGCTTTCAACGCAGGATATATTCCAGCAGGTTTTGGAGCGTTCGATGGGCCGTTCTAACAGAATATTAATTTCGATACTCGATTATTTAGACAAAAATAAGGAATTTGCTGCTTCCAGGGACAACATAAGAGACTTAATAAAAGAATTGAATCTTGTTTATGGAACGAAAAAAATTATTACCCTCAGCAGAGAATCTATGTTTGACTTAATAGACCAAACGGCGACTGAAATAAAAAAAGGAGAGGTAATTTAGTAATTTAAGCAGTATGGAAAATAAGCAAAAACATCTTGAGTTTATTCAGAACATTATTGGCAGAATGGCAGGTAATTTATTTTTCTTAAGGGGTTGGTCGATAACATTAATCGCGGCACTGCTTGCACTAATTGCCAAAGGGGGGAGCTCTAACTATATTATTTATTTTCTCATTGTCCTTACTTTGGTTTTTTGGATTTTAGACGGCTATTTTCTTTCTCAGGAGCGTTTATTCAGGAATCTATACGATCATGTGAGAAAATTGAAAGAAGATGAAATAGATTTTTCAATGGATACAAACGAATATAAAAAATACAAGAAAAATACCGTAATATATGCGATGTTTTCGTCTACTCTTTTGACTTTTTATTTGCCCTTAATCATCGTTGCGCTGTTAATCGCTTATTTAATGAAATAAATACAAATTTATTATGCCAAGAAAAATCTTTGTTAGCTATAAATATGGCGATTCAAAGGTTCTGCACATTCCTAGATATGGAGAATACGATCCTACAACAGCAAGGCATTATGTTGACGTATTGCAAGCGCACTTGGCCGCTAACGATCATATAAACAAAGGCGAAGCCGATGGAGAGGATATGAGCGGATTTAAGGATGAAACAATTGCCTCTAATTTGAGGGATAAAATTTATGATAGCTCCACTACTTTGGTTTTAATCTCAAAAAACATGAAGGACAACTCTGTGCCGGAGGAGGATCAATGGATACCTTGGGAAGTGGCATATTCACTACGAGAGAAAACAAGAGAAGATAGGTCGAGTAGAACTAATGCTATGTTGGCGGTAGTTATTCCAGACGAAAATGGGAGTTACGAATATTTTGTTCAGCCGATAGGATGTGCTCATTGTGGCGGTATCAGATGGAAACAAGACACATTATTTCAAGTTCTTGGAAAAAACATGTTTAATAAAAAACAACCGCAAACGACAGTATGCCCGACTGGTATATGCGGTGTACTCCACACCGGCAACGATCACTCCTACATCCATCCCGTCAGGTGGGATCATTTCATAACAGACATCAACTTCTACCTCGATCATGCAACAAGATTGAACGAGAATATTAATAACTATAATCTTGTAAAAGTTGTAAATTAGTAATTATGGCGACGAAACGACAAGTTTTTTATAGTTTCCATTATAAACCCGACTGTTGGCGTGCCGCCCAAGTAAGGAATATCGGCGCCATTGAAGGAAATAAGGCAGCCCCAGATAATGATTGGGAGACAATTGCCAGTAAGGGTGAAGAGTCAATCAAAAAATGGATAGATGATCAGATGCAATATCGATCTTGTTTTGCTTAATATCGTTCATCAATTCCTGTAAAGCCGGGCGGTCGGTATTTGCGCCGGTGTAGCCGCCGTCAGAATAAACCTTAAAAATGCCGAAATCGTTTTGGCTTTCAATGAAATATT
>JAQTVQ010000005.1 GCA_028706715.1 Minisyncoccota bacterium
ATCTTGTTTTGCTTAATATCGTTCATCAATTCCTGTAAAGCCGGGCGGTCGGTATTTGCGCCGGTGTAGCCGCCGTCAGAATAAACCTTAAAAATGCCGAAATCGTTTTGGCTTTCAATGAAATATTTAATTTTTTCTTCTTGGGCTTCGCAGGAGGAAAATTCCTTTTCCGCCTGCAAGTCCGTTGAAACACGGGTATATACAGCGCAACGCTTAAATTGAGTATTGGCCATATTTTTGATAGAATCCCTTTAAAGATGTTATTTTTATTTCCTATAAATACAGTGTATAATAATACTCTATAATATGTCAAAGGATTTTTATTTAAGCAATTTAAAACGCCTTAGAGAACAAAAAGGTTGGACACAAGAAAAACTGGCCCAAGAATCCGGTATTTCATACCATACACTTATAAAGATTGAGAGAGGATTTATAAAAGACCCACGACTGGCGACACTCAAAAAATTGTCCGAGGCTCTAGATATTTCAATTGATAGATTGGTGAATTAAATATGATTTTCAATAAATACGATTTACAGATGATAGAATATTCTGGTGTTGCTGGCATAACTCAAGAATGCCTCGATGCTGTTATGCGTTTAATTCAATACGGCGATCAAATAAAGTTTGCTCGTATTTTTTCTTGTTCTGGAAATCATTGTTTAATGCTTAGTCTAGATTGTCCAGAAAAAATTGTATTTATAAAATCTGGTTTTGGAAGCGGTTATAACGGAGAAGGGCCACGTGGGTTTTCATATATACTTGGATTATTTGAAATGCACAAAATAAACATTGATGAATACGAAGTAGATCGTGGCCTAATGAATCGCATAGATAATTCTGCGCTGACCGAATCAGATATAAAAACAATCAACAGCATGAGGCCTGTTAGACCATTGCGTTTATTCGACTATATTAGAAAACAACATTTGCAGAATATAAATAACGAAACACTATGGAAAGATTTTCCTCTTGTTATCCCTTTCGCGATTATTGATAATCGTATTGCTGATTTAGCTATTTCTTTTTGGAACGACCCCGATGGCAATCTTTTAAAAGGATATATACGATTAGAAGATATGATACGGGAACGGACTGGAATAAACGAGAGTGGCGCAAGACTATTCTCACAAGCGTTTCTTAGCCCGCAAGCAGTTCTTTGCTGGAAAAACCTTGAAAAAAACGAACAAACTAGCAGGGCGAATTTGTTTGTAAATGCTTATATGGCTCACCGCAACCCAAAAGCCCATAGAAAAGTAAAAGAAAACCCTCAAGAACAATTATCGGAGTTTTTGCTTTTAAATCATCTCTATCTATTAGAAAAAGAGGTTTCAAAGAGGAGAATTAAAAAATCTGTCATTAGTTGATTTAAAATTGAAGCATTAGAATAACGCTGTTTTTGCTTCAAAATCAACCGGTTTTAGCTTCCGGCCATTCCCCCCGACAAGGCGCGCCGAGCGCGCAAAATTTTTTAACCAAAAGAGCGGATTTAATTCCGCCCTTCCAGCAAAACGAGTTTGTACTAAACAATTCGGCTGCGTATTGCGAAAATCTGCAAACTTTGACCATCGTTTTGCCGAATACAATCCATCAGTCAAAAAAGAGGGTTTTGGAGGTATAATTTGCCCCCGACTGAGCTCACTTCGCCCTTCCAAACGGTAATTTGGCCGGGCTCCGCTCGCAAAGGGGCGGCCGGGCCCGGAATTGGGCAGCGCACAACGCATTTTAGCCGAAAAGATGGGGGGGTAAAGGGAAGAATTTACGTTATTTTATGCGAAGCCTGCTGGCTTCGCCGAAAATTGAAAAAATCCTCTAAAAAAGCTAAATTATAGGAAACGATTTGCCCCGTAATATGCCGAACTTCAATGATTTAAATTTAAATGATTGGAAAAATACAGGCATTTGGACTGACAGTCTTTGGATTATCCCGGAAAGAGATAAATCAGGTAAGCACGATGGCTTTTATCACGGAAATTTTGTCCCGCAGATACCAAGACAGTTGATTGCAAGATACACAAAAAGCGATGATGTCGTTTTTGATCCTTTTGTCGGTAGCGGAACTACAGCATTTGAAGCAGAATCGTTAAATAGAAATTTTGTTGGAATAGATATACAGCCAGAGCTTATAAGCTATATCAAAGGAAAAATTGATAATAAAAATAATTTTTCCGAATTGATCGTCGGCGATAGCGCGAGCAAAACGACATTTGATAACGCGCTAAAATTGTTAGAATCGCGGCAGAGAAAAAACGTTCAATTTGCGATTTTGCATCCGCCTTATGCCGACATCATAAAATTTAGCGATAAGGAGGCGGATTTGTCTAACTGCAAGAATCTAAAAGAATTTTTAGATAAGTTTTCCCAAGTTGTAAAAAATACTGTTAACTTACTTGAAAAAAATAGATATTTGGCGGTCGTAATTGGCGATAAATATACAAAGGGCCAATGGATACCACTTGGATTTTATTGTATGAATGAAGTCCAAAAATTGGGGTTAACATTGAAAAGCATTATAATTAAGAATATGGAAGGTAATAGGGCGAAGCAAAACAAGGAGGCTATTTGGAAATATAGGGCTTTGGCCAGTGATTATTACATTTTTAAACACGAATATATTTTAATTTTCAAAAAATAAATATGGAATATATTAAATCAAAACTATCGGATGATTTAGCTAAAAAGATTGTTGGGAGCCAAGATAAAGCAATCGAATATTTGTTGCGATTAAATGATATTGGGCCCGTCAAAAATTTAAAATTTAAAACTATTAGTCGTGGACAAAATGCGGGCAAGAAAATTTTAGATATGGAAACTAGTGAACTTTGGAAAGCCGTAGTTGATAGTTGGGATTATGAAAAAAGCAAAAAAATAATTAGAGATATTTTTAGGGATACCGATAAATACAAAAGTGGAAAGGATGCCGATAACGCAATGGATATTCTTATTAAAGAATGGCAATCACTGAAATTGGGAGATATTGCATGGCCTTTTTCTCAAGGTGCTTTTGATGAATTTGTGCAAAGAGTTAACTCCGAGAATGAGAATGGATTCGTAAAAGACGAAAAGGTAAAAGTTGCAGCGGTGAAATACAGAAGGATTAAAGAAATTAACACTGTTAGAAATGATTTTATAGAAACATTGATTTTTGAAAAAAATAACAATATCCTGCCTACACTTAACCATAGGCGAGGCGTTGATTTTTTTATAGATGGTGTTTCTTTTGATCAAAAAGTTGCAAAAAGTCCCACAAATGAATTTAAAAGAAATTTTAAAAATGATTGGAGGGAGATAGCAATTAAAAAACCAGAACTTGTTGCAGAGTATCTTTATAAATACCAAGATGAAGGTAGGTTTGGGGCTGATCCGAGATTGTTAGTTGTGTATATTGATGAAGATGTTTCGATAGACAAAATAAGAGAGATTATAAACAAAACCGATTTAAATAAACCAGTCGAAATAAATTTTACCTATAAACATAAAGTCCAAGGTAACAAAAATTATAAAGTACCCTGTTTTGTGATTTTACTGCATAATTGATATGAAAGGAAAGATAGAAAAAATAATTATTTTCTCAGCTTCCATCATTATCACGATGATGCATATTTTTATATTCGGATTGAATTTATCCCTTGCTCAAAATAGCACGACGAGTAAAGTGAATGAGTCCATCGTTTCAGATAATCAGATTAAATCAGGAGAGGCAGATAGTGACAACGCTAATAAAATATTAGAGGCAGCGACTATAAAATTATCAGTAGCTAACGAAAAAGAAGCTGCTTATGAAAAAGCGATTAACGAATTAAAATATTATGTTACTTTTTTTGGTACATTATTGATTATTATAGTGATGGTATTTGGGTATTATAAAAATAATAAAATTGTAGAGGCTAAAGAAGAATTAAATGATGAATTATCGAAAAAAGCAAAATTTTTGGAAGAATCTAACTCTTTAAATATTGATAAAAAATTATTTGAACTAGAGAAAAACAACAACATAAGTATAAAGAAAATCGAGGAAAGCAACTTGGGTAATATTAAAGATTTGCAAGCACGAATAAATGTATTGGAAGGGATGAATAAAATAGATCCAAAATCTATCAATATGGAAGAAAATAAAGAAGATGAATTACCATTAGAGGATGAAAACCCATATGGCCAATAAGATTTTAGTAAAGCAATTAAATAAAGGAATAATAAAATCAACTTTTGTTGGTGTTGTTAAATATTCAGTCCTGAAAGACATCATTAAATTAACTGCGAGAGAGGAAAGTGGTGGCGGTACTAACAATTTTTTTCAAAGAAAAATAGATGAAGAAAAAATAAAAAAAATTGTTAAATTCATTGAAAGCAGATTGTTGGAACATAATAGTAACGATATCCCATTGGTACTATTCCCAACAGCCATGATTTTATCATTCGATTCAAATAACGGTGATATGGGTAGCGATATCGCTTTTAAAAATGATACCGTTCAAAGTTATTTTGAAATACCAGAGGGATCTACTACGAAGATGCTGATAGTCGATGGACAACATAGATTTGTTGGCGTGCAACGTTTTTATGAAAAACATTTTGACTATGAACCTGATATAGAATTTATAGTTACATTTTTAGTTGGCTATGATTTATATGAACAGGCAAAAATTTTTGCGAATGTTAACTTTGAGCAGAAGCCTGTGAAAAAAGACCTCTATTATGATATCTTTGGATCATTGCCCGATGTAAAAAATGAATTGACTCTTACCCATTTCACAGTAAAGAAACTTAATGATGATCAAGACAGTCCGCTCAATGATATGGTGAAAACATTAGGTATCGGTCAGGGAATAATCTCGCAAGCCTATTTATTCAAGGAAATAATGTTTTTATTTAAGCCCAATAAAATTTTTGGAGTATATTTTAGTAGATATAAAGAGGGCAAGGATGATTATAAGAGAATACCGGTATTATTAAAGATATATTTTGATATAGTAAGAAAAAAATTTACATTATATTGGCCAGTAAGAAATGAAAATAATCATAAATATGAACAACGAGATTATAAAAGCATTCTTTTAAAAACGACGGGGCTTGGAGCATTAATTAGAATTTTTGATTATTTAATTAATGATTCTTTGCAATTAAGCGACGAGGAAATAATTAAAAATATAGATAGGCATCTTTCGTTAATCGATGAGAAAGAGGCTCATAGATTATTTAGTAATGAGGGAGATTACGGCCGGAGTGGCGGGTTACAAAATAAATTGTATAACGAAATAAAAGGTATGATTGAGAAAAAAATAAATAAAGTATGAATTATATCGGCAGTAAATTATCATTATTGAAATTCTTGGAAGAATCAATTGATAAAGTAGTTGATAAAAACTGCCATATTTTTTGTGATCTTTTTGCCGGTACTGGGGCTGTTGGTACTTATTTTAAGAAGAAAGGTTATAAAGTTATTGCAAACGATATTCAATATTATAGCTTTGTTTTGAACAAACAATATATTGGAAATCACAAACAGTTGAAATTTGAAGAATTGATAAAATTACTTCCTGAAATTAAAAATATCAAGATTGATGATAGGAAAAATTTTGTTTGTGAGTTCTTATCCAATTTAAGAGGCGTTAAAGGCTTTGTATACAAAAATTACTGCCAAGGCGGAACCAAGGAAAAAGAATTTGAAAGGCTTTATTTTTCCGATGATAACGGAAAAAAATGTGATGCGATAAGAACTCAAATCGAGGAATGGATAAAAAATAAATTGATTAATTATGATGAATATTATTTTTTGCTTGCATCACTCATAGAAACGATTGATAAATATGCTAATACTGCTTCGGTATATGGAGCCTATTTGAAAAAGTTAAAGAAAACCGCGCAAAAAAATATTGTTTTAAAGCCAGCAGAATTAATAGTCAATGATAATGATCATGAGGTTTATAACGAAGATATTAACCAGCTTATAAAAGAAATTAAGGGGGATATACTATATCTTGATCCGCCGTACAATCAGAGGCAATACGCGACAAATTACCATTTATTGGAAACTATTGCGAAATACGATAATCCGAAAATTCACGGTAAAACAGGATTGAGAAATTACGAGAATCAAAAATCTGTTTATTGTTCGCGCGCAAAAGTTAAAGCGGCTTTCAAAAATCTAATTACTAATGCGAAGGTTAAATATATTTTTTTGAGCTATAATAACGAAGGCTTGATGACCGTTGGCGATATTAAAGAAACAATGAGTTTGCGCGGCAAATACGGATATTTTATGAAAGCATATGGCAGATTCAAAGCCGATAAAAATAGAAATTATAGTGCAGATAGAACGACAGAGTATTTGCATTATGTAATTTGTGATTGATATATGCCAAATAATAAAATATCGGGAGATATTGGCGAACAAGAAGTTATCAAATTAATTGTTTGCCCAAATTGTGGGAAAAAATTAATGGGACTACCCTCTAATTATCCGTTGTACGACATTCAGTGTACTGCTTGCGCTTTTCGGGCCCAGATTAAAACTAATAATAAAAAACCTGCCAAAGAGATTTTTGGCGCAGTGGAAAATGGGGTCAGCCACCATTTTTGCCTTGGGGATCTTTAGCAGGATAGAAAGACCAAGAGAAAACTAGAGTTGGCGGCAGTTTAGATTTGGCGTTTATTTTTTATTATCCTAATTTCGTATTTAATGATAAAATATAAATAATGGAAATTGACTCTGCTGCCAATAAAGAGCGGCGCGCCGAAGAAAAATACAAAATGTGCTGCCATGATTTTCGCGGCGTGGTTTATGGTTCGCCAATTCCGCAGTTTGTTATCGGCGCCGATCATAAAGTTATTTACTGGAATAATGCCCTGGCAAAATACAGCGGCATTGATGAAAAGGAAGTGGTCGGAACCAATGGGCAGTGGAAAGCTTTTTACGATCAAGAACGGCCTTGTTTGGCCGATATTTTAGTGGACCAAAAAATAGAGCTTATTCCCGAATTCTATGAAGGGAAATATACCAAATCAAAATTGGTTGCTGATGCGTACGAAGCAGTTGACTACTTTCCGGGAATGAAAAAATGGCTTTTTTTCACCGCGGCGGTGATGAGAGATGACAGTGGCGAGATCATCGGCGCCGTAGAAACTTTGGAAGATATAACCGAGCGTAAGGAAGCCGAGAATCGTTTGAAGACAAAAACCGAGAAACTGCAAAAAAATGAGGAAAAATTGATTGATGCGATCAAAAAATTGGGAGAGGAAAAAGCAAAAGACGATGCAATATTGATGTCTATAGGCGACGGGTTGGTAATAACCGATAATAGCGGCGGCGTGTTGATGATGAATAATGCCTTTGAAAAAATGATCGGCTGGAGAGCGGATGAAATAACCGGCCGCTCGCTAACTGAAATAATGCCCTGCCGGGACGAAAAAGGAGATTTGGTTCCTTACGAAAAAAGATTTATTTGCAGAGTAATAGAAGGGGAGGAAACCGGAACCGCGGTGTTTTACTATACGCGAAAGGACGGCACGTGTTTCCCCGGAGCGGTTACCGTTGCAAGTATTGATTTCGGCGGCGAAAAGCTCGGCGCTGTTTCGGTAATTCGCGATGTTACCAAGGAGATAGAACTTGATCGCGCAAAAAGCGAATTCATATCTTTGGCGTCGCACCAGCTGCGCGATGCTCCGACAGCTATCAGATGGTCCACCGAAGCTTTGTTGTCGGGCATTGCGGGAGAATTGGGAGCAAAGCAAAGGGAATATATTGAAGAGATTTCCCGATGCAACAAGAGCGCCATCGGACTGATAAATGATCTTCTTAATGTGTCGCGCCTTGATTTGGGCACCTTTATTGTTGACACTAAAAAAATCTCTCTTGTTGAAATTTGCGAAAGCGAGTTAAAACAGTTTGAAACGCTGATAAAAGATAAAAGCCTTGAAATAGCGAAAAACTTTTCGTCCGATGTTTCCGAAATAGAAGCTGATCCGCAATTAGTACAGATAATTTTCCAAAATTTAATATCTAACGCGATATACTATACTCCAGCGAAGGGGAGAATAAGCTTGGCTTTGTCTTTATCTGATGCCGATACCGCATTGTTTTCCATAACGGATACCGGTTTGGGAATTCCCGAGGAACAAAAGCCGAAAATTTTTGGCAGAATGTTCAGGGCCAGCAATGCTAAAAAAGCGCGGGCGGGCGGAAGCGGGCTTGGTCTTTATGTAATCAAGCAGATTACGGCTCAAGTTGGATGGAGCATTGGTTTTAAATCCAAGGAAAACGAGGGGACGACCTTTTATGTTGAAATTCCTCTATCGGGAATGCCTAAGCGCGACGGACAAACAAAGCTGACAAAAGGCCTTGCGTAAGCGGCAACAAGGACGGAAGAAGTTTCTTGCCAATATAATTTTTCAGGCTTGGCAGCCTGATAATTTTACCAAGATGAGCATTAAAAAGAAAATTCTAATAATTGATGACGAGGTTTTTTTGGCGAATGTTTTGAGCGAGCAGCTTGCGCAAGAAGGCTATGTTTGCGATATTGCCGGGGATGGCAGAGAAGGATTGGAAAAAAGCTTGTCAATCAATCCTGATCTTATCATCCTTGACCTAATAATGCCGGTGATGGACGGGTTTACAATGATAGAGAGATTGCGCGCCGACAATCGCGGTAAAAAGATTCCGGTAATTGTTTTATCAAATATTAATAATGCCAAGACTGTAGAAGAAATGCGTTCTAAAGGCGCGCAGGAGTATTTGGTCAAAGTCAATAATTCTCTTACCGATATCGTAGCGGCGGTAAGCAAGCTGTTGAAATAATTTATACGCAAGCAGTTAAATTTTGTAATTGTGCGAAGAGCGGGGAGGCCAAGAAATGGTGGCTGACCCCATTATAACCATTATAATTAAAATTATGAAAAACATATTTTTAAAAATTATTGCAGGAATTGCTTATGTTGCGATGATAACGGTAAATTTTTTGGCCAATAGCTTGCCGATTAATAACCGTTCAACCGGCGACATATCAAATGCCTATCCCAATCTTTTTGCGCCGGCCGGCTTGGCTTTTTCCATTTGGGGATTAATATATCTTTTGCTCGGCGGTTATACGCTTTACCAATTTACAAAAAAAAGTCCGCAAAAAGAAGGATTGTTTGAAAAAATAAATACTTTTTTTGTCGCTACGTCTTTGGCCAACATTTTGTGGATATTTGCTTGGCACTATGATCGTATCGGCATCTCGGTTCTAATAATGGCGGCCTTGCTTTTCTTTCTTGTCAAAATCGCCGACATTCTTCGCGTTGAGCAATTTACTTTTGCGGAGAAGATTTTTATCCGCGCGCCCTTTAGCGTTTATTTTGGCTGGATTACCGTGGCGGCAATTGCCAATATAACGGTATTTTTGGTGAGTATCGGCTGGAAAGGATTTGGCCTCGCTGACTTTATTTGGACAAGCATTATTTTGCTTGTCGGCGCCTTTATTGGAATTTTGAGAATGCGCAAAGATAAAAATATCGTTTACGGCATGGTGCTGGTTTGGGCATATTTTGGAATACTGCTTAAGCATTTGTCAGCCAATGGTTTTAACGGAAAATATCCGAGCGTCATTGCCTCTGTAATTATATGTTTGGCTTTATTTGGATTTTTCGCGGGAAAAATATTTTTTAAAAAATCTTTAGGACAGGCACCAGAATAAATAGCCGTTATCTTTTAAGCGAAGTAGTTTCGGCGAAATGGCGGCTGGATTTCATAGAGAATTTTATTGTGATATTATATAAAAAAATAATTATTAAGATAAAATTTTGAAAATATGTTGGGACAATTTTTAGCAATAACAGCGGTAATAATCGTCTTGATTTCAATCAGGCAGGTTAACCAGTATCAAAAAGGAGTTAAGTTTATGTTCGGCAAGTATGTCGGATTGATGAACCCTGGCTGGCGTTTGGTTTTTCCAATAATTCAATCCTACCAAAAAGTGGATTTAAGGGTGAAAGCGGTTGATGTGCCTAATCAAGAAGCGATCACCGGAGACAATATTTCAGTTGGAGTTAATGCGGTTATTTATTATAAAGTGGTTGAAGCGAGCAAAGCTATTTTGGAAGTTGAAAATTTTTATTACGCTATTTCCCAGCTGGCTCAAACAACAATGAGGAACGTTATCGGCCAAGTTGACTTGGACGGGCTGCTTTCCCAAAGGGATAAAGTTTCTGAAAATATCAGAAAAATTATTGATAACGCAACTGATCCATGGGGCATCAAAGTTTTAAATGTTGAGCTGAAAGACATTGTTTTGCCGGAAGAAATGAAAAGGGTTATCGGCAAGCAGGCTGAAGCTGAAAGAGAAAAAAGATCAATGATTATTAAAGCCGAAGGAGAAGTCATTGCCGCCAATAACATGGCCAAGGCCGCCCAAACTTTGTCGGGAGCTGAAGGCGCTCTCCATTTGAGAACGCTTCAGTCAATCAACGATATAAGCTCCGATCAATCAAATACAATTGTTTTTGCGATGCCTTTGGAAGTTTTAAGAGCCGTTGAAGGATTTAATAAGACAAAAAAAGAAGAGAGGAAAGAAACGAGCCAAAACGGCCAATAAAATTAATGGGACAAAAATGAAAGAACTGTTATATAAATTAAAAGCCGCGAAAATCGCGGCTTTTAAAATATTTTTTTAAAGGTTATTCCGGAAGGATGACGAAAGCATTGTTAAACCTGTTAATGTAATTAAACAGGCCGATCACCGAAATCAATTCCACCAATTCGGCTTCGCTCATTTTTTCTTTCATTTTGGCTAAAATTTCGGGAGAATCAAGATTTCCGTCCAAAGTAATATCTTTAACCATTTCCAAAATTTCCTTTTCTTCATCGGATACGCTGTTTAAGTTTTTTATATTATTCATTTCTTCTTCGGACGCTCCCATTTTCTTAAGCATTTTTGAAGTTACATCAACGCAGAATTCGCAGCGTAAAGTATTTGAAACAGTATAAGCTATTTTCCATTTTAGGCTTCTTTCTATTTTCCCGCTTTCCATAATGGATCCGAAGAGCGATACGAAATTTTTTAAAATTTCAGGGCGGTGAGCCATTACTTTTACCCATTCCGGAACGCTTCCGGCTTTTTCTTCAAAGTTGTTATAAACGGCTTGGGCGATTTCGTTGGCCTGCCCTTTCTCCACTGGATCTATTAATGCCATATTTTTTTAAAAAGCTGCTCACAACTTCAAACCGGTTTAAGCAAACGTTTTACCGGAGTTATTTCGCATTGCTTTTTATTTCTTGAATTATTTGGCTTGCAATTCCTTTTTTAACATACCACTTAATTTTTCTTTCCTCCAAAGCTTTGGCCATTTTTTCTCCGATTGTTCCGGCAACAACAATGTCAACATTTTTATTCTGCATCATTTTGGCGACAGCAAAGCCGGCTCCTCCTCCGCCGACGGCAAAAGGATTTTTAATCTTTTCCAGCAAAATTCCTTTCTCGTCAAAGATAAGATAATATGGGGCGCGGCCTCCTTGATCGCTGATTTGAGCAGATTTTTCTTTATTTGTTGCCGCAATTGCTATCTTCATATTTTTTTTTATCTATTTATTTTTTATAATTTTTTCAACCAAAAAACCGTTTATCGCGGAAAAAACAATTATGTAGAAATTGATGATGATTGTGAGGGCCGCGCCGAAGTAGAAAATCATTACAGGCAAGAGAGGAAGCTTAACCGCCCTGCTGTAAAGAAAGGAAGCGATAAGGCCGTCTTTCGTTCCTTTTTCCTTGAGATCGGCAAGCAGGGGATACCACATATATATCGGGCCCGATGACGCAATTCCTCCCGCTATCGCCCACAGCCAGCCTTTAGCTCCCGCTTTTTTTCCGATCATCTTTTTTATTTTTTCAGAATCGGAAAAAAGGTTAAAAGCAAACATTAAAGCAAAAACCAAAATAAAGGAAGGAATTATTTTTACGCAAATGGAGAAGAATTCCGTTGCGGCGTTTTTTGCAAGACCGGGACTGAAAATTGCCAATACTCCGCAAGCTCCCGTTGCGGCCAAAAGAAAAAGGTTTTCGCCGCGAATTTTTTCTAGAAAATTTTTAGTCATACGGATATGATTGAAAATGTAATTAATGCCATTGCCGCCGCGGCGATTGAAGACAAAAAACTGATAATATTTCTAGTTATCGCGAATTTTTTTCCAAGCATCAAAGATTCAGCCGGGAGCTGTATAATCCCGACCGTTACCCATGCCGTGATAAAGGCTGTTACTGCAAGAAGGCTTACTCCTTTGGAGATGAGTTCTCCTCCTAGAATATAGCTTGTGACGGGGTTGCCGCTAAGAATACTTCCCAAGGCGGCTCCGATAAAGGGGTCAAGAAATTTATTGCCGCCAAAAAGGCTTGTATACATTTCTTTTGGGAAAGCGGCGATAAACACGCTTAAAAAAAGCATTGTTCCCAAAACAACCGGAAAGAATTGCCTGAACCCATTTGCGGTTTGAATGAAAGCTTTTTTAAGTTGCATTGGGCGGGGATATTTCATTGCTGTTTCAATCTGAAAAATCTTTTAAAAATTGAAAATCTTGCTTTAAAATATTTTTCATATTCGCGTTATAAACGGCTACGGCCGGATGGTATAGGGGGATAAGAGTAATAGCCCCGATTTTAAAGGTTTTTCCGTGAATTTTGCTTATTCCTTTTATCTCGTCTTTCAACCCGTATTTTTCCATCAGAAAAGCCGCCGCAAAATTACCCAAAGCGCAAATTGCCTTCGGTTTTATAACCTCAATCTGCTTTTCCAAGTAGGGCGTGCAGGCTTTGATTTCCTGCGATTCGGGATTGCGGTTTTGAGGAGGACGGTCTTTCAAAATATTGCAGATATAGACTTCTTCTCTTTTTAAGCGCGCCGACTCCAAAAGCTCATCCAGTATTTTTCCGGCTGCGCCGCAAAAAGGATGGCCCGTTTTGGCCTCGTTTGCCCCCGGAGCTTCTCCCACGAACATTATTTTTGCGGAATGGCTGCCTTTTCCGATTACCGGACAAAATCCGTTTTCTCTCCGGTATCGGGCAAGAGGGCATTTTTCGCAGGCTAAAACTTCGTCTTTAATTTTCTTTAATTCTTTTTCTATTTCTTGATCTTTTGGCATAATTGTCTTTTAAGCTTGCTTTTTGCCATTTTAACATTTTTGATTCAATAGGTGAATTTAAAGGTTTTGACGAGAAAGTTTTTTTGGTAAGATAAAGAAAGAATATGATGTTTGAACATTATTCAAAAAACAAAAAAACATTATTTTTTATCAGCCTTTCATTTTTATTTATCGGAATCGCTTTTTTCTCTTGGCAAAAATTTTTTGAAAGCGAATCGCCGATAAGCTGTACGGCTGAAGCAAGGCTTTGTCCGGACGGATCTTACGTCGGAAGAGTATTGCCTAATTGCGATTTTGCCGAATGTCCTCCAGCCGAAAACTTTAAAAATCCTTATATGGAAAAAGCTATTGCCGACTATCTCCTGACTCAAAATGATTTTAGCTGGAAAACAAAAGAGGGCAGTTATAATTTTTGCACGATTAAAAATCTTGATCCGGAGAAAGAACTGTTTCCTCTCTATATATGGGCGCATTGCGGGGAATATGTTATGGCGGAAGGAGAACTTGAAAATTTAAGCGGATCATCGGGGCCGCTTAAGATAGATTATCCGAACGAATTGTCTTATTACGATTTGCAGAAATTTTCATACGAAGCTCCGAGAGACGGATCTTATTACTCCGAAGACATTAAAAAAATTTTTCCAGAAAAATTATGGGACAAAATTTTTAATTTTAACCGAACCGATATAATCAAACAAAACGAAGCTAAAGCCAAGGATGAAATACCGTAAACAAAGAAGGGGGAATAATCAAAAAGAGTAAAGGTCGGAAAAAATTATTAAATTTAAAAATATAATTTTTATGTTTTTAAAAGATTGGGCGGAGCTAAAAATTCGGAAAATGGATTGGCTGGATATGGCTATGGTAAAATGGAGCTGCGTCCTTTTTGGAATTTTGCTGGCTATCATTTTTCCGGAATTGCTGTCAATCAATGCTTGGTGGATGGCCGCATTATTTGCGGTTTTGCTGGTAAGGCCTCTTTACAGAATATATTTAAAATAGAAAAACGGTTGGCTGAAGAGAAAACAAACTAAGGCGAACCGAGAGATTTTCGGCAGTTTTAATTTTGCGATTTTTTATTTAAATTTAATTAATATTTATTGATTTCTAAAATTATGAGCAATCTTTTCCTTTATATTCTTCTTTTTTTCTTTGCGATAAATTTTATCGCTTTTTTAATTATGCTGGAGGACAAAGTCCAATCCTCCAATCCGGACGCAAAAAGAATTTCGGAAGGAATGATGTTTTTTTTGGCGGCGGCCTTCGGAAGCGTTGGAGTTTACGCCGGAATGTTTGCCTTTAGGCATAAAACGCAAAAATGGTATTTTTTGATAGGGATACCGCTGTTAATGGCGCAGAATGCCGCAACCATTTATTTGGCTTATTTATTTTGGACTGGTATATAATTTTATTATGGAAAAATTTTTAAAAGAATTTTCTTGCCGAAATAAAAAACGGTCATTGGAAAAAATGGAAAAATTTTGGAAAGAGGGACGGGAAAAAATTCATATTATTACTGATTTTGATTTGACTTTGACGCCAAGAGACAGCAGGCCCGGCCAAGATTCCAGCACTTGGGGGATACTGGAAAACTACTTGCCAGAAGCGGCGATTGAGAAAATTAAAAAACTATATGAAAAATACAGACCGCTGGAAGTCCAAGGAGAAATGACTGTTGCCGATGCCGTTGACTGGTATGAGGGCGCGCTGGAAATATACAAAAGAAGCGGTATTAAATGGGCGGATATTGTCCACGATGTTGAAGAAAAAATGTCCATAAGGCCGTATGTCAAAGATTTTTTTAACGCTTGCGAAGAAAAAGAAATTCCCACTATAATAATTTCAGCGGGAGTCAAAGATGTGATAGAAATTTGGTGCCGGAAATTCGGCATCATTCCCGCTGTTTTGCTGTCAACCGACTTGCTCTTTAATTCGGAAGGACGGATCAGAGGCTGGGAAAAAGATTCGCTGATACATATTTTTAATAAAAAAGAAAAAGGGCACAAAGAGATAAGCGGCGTCAGGCAGTCGCGGCCTAATATTATTCTTATCGGAGATACGCTATATGACGCAGCCATGGCGGATGGAGACGACAACGTTTTACGCGTTATTATTGATGATCCGCGGAAAGACGATGCGAGCAGAAGCCAGTCTTTTTACGACAACGTCTTCCAAAAATTTGACTTGATGATAAAAGACAAAAGCTTTTTTCCCTTGGTAAAAATGATACGGTCGTTTTAAGGATTTTTTAAAAATCCTTTGATAATTTTTAGCGCGTTGGCCGTTTTTTGATAAAATAAAAAGATGGATAAAAAAAATAACCAAAACCAGCCAAGATTCAAAGATGGAACTGTCGTTGAGATAAGCAATTATCTGACTTGTCAAAAGTTTTTTCTGCAGAGAATAGATAATTCGTTTAACCTTTCCAGCGAAGCGGTTAACGAGATTGCGGCCGTCTGCAGCCAGCGGGAACTTTATGATTTTCTTTTCAAAGAGACTTTTAACGGCCGGCCGTATACAATCCATGACGCTATAAAATTCCTTGATTGGGCCAAAAAGGGCTGGGAAGAGAAGACCTATTTTATTTTTTTAGTCAAAGATCTGTCGGGCAAAATAGTCGGGGCCGTAGATATAAAATCCGCTAATTTGGAAGGGGCGGAAATAGGCTATTGGGCGGATCGGAACGTTCGCGGCTTTATGACTAACGCTATCACAGCCTTGTGCAATATTGCACGAAATGCGGGATACAAATCCCTTTACGGTTTGGTTATTCCCGAGAATAGCAAGTCTATCGGAGTTTTGGAAAGAGCCGGTTTCAAAAAAAAGAAAGAGCCGTTTTTAGAAAAAGGGAAACATTATATCAAATACGAAATAATTTTTAAGCAGGCCGAATCTTAGGCAATATTGGAAATGAAAAAACAGATCGTTGCCATACATGGCGGAGAAACATTTGATACTTACGAGGAGTATCTTTCTTTTTTAAAAAATTTGGAAATTGATTTTGAAAGGATAAGGTCCAAAGAAAAAAGCTGGAAAAAGAATTTAGGTAAAAAACTTGGAAATGATTTTGAGGTCATTTTACCGGAAATGCCCAATGCTTTAAATGCCAAATATATTGAATGGGAAATTATGTTTGGCAAGCTTATACCGTTTTTGGAGGAAGAAATTATTTTAATCGGCCATTCTTTAGGCGGAATATTCCTGGCAAAATATTTATCGGAAAATATTCTTCCAAAAAAAATTACAGCGATTTTTTTAATCTCTGCGCCATTCGGATCGCAAAATGCTGAGCCTTCTCTAGGCGATTTTTCTTTTGAAAAAGACCTTTCCAAATTACAGGAGCAGGGAGGAAAAATATTTCTTTGCCACAGCAGAGACGATGCTTGTGTGCCTTTTTCCGATTTTGAAAAATACAAGAAAGAGCTGCCAAAAGCCGAAGAAATGATTTTTGAGGATAGGGGGCATTTTAACCAAATGGAGTTTTTGGAGCTGGCTGAAATAATTAAGGAACTTTTTTAACGGTATAAATTTTTTGCTGGAATAAGGCTATTATAAAATTATATAAAAATTTTTATAGAATATGGCGAAAGATATTATTTTAATTGACGAGTCAAATAATCAAATCGGGACGGCAGAAAAAATGGAAGCGCACCGCCAAGGGCTTTTGCACCGCGCTTTTTCAATTTTGATTTACAATCAAAAAGGAGAAATTCTTCTGCAAAGAAGAGCGGCTTCAAAATATCATTGTCCCGGGCTATGGACCAATACCTGCTGTTCTCATCCAAGACCGGGAGAAAATTTATTGGCTTCGGCGGAAAGAAGGCTGAAAGAGGAGATGGGATTTAGCGCGCCTCTAAGAAAAACCGGATTGGAATTTGTTTACAAAATAAAGGTGGGAGAACTGATTGAGCACGAATATGATTATGTTTTAGAAGGGAGCTTTGACGGAGAACCAATATTGAATCCGGAAGAAGCCGATGCTTATAAGTGGATAGATATGAAATCTTTGGATAAGGACATAGAGGAAAATCCTCAAAATTATACGCCATGGTTTAGATTGATTATAGGGCAAGGCGATCCTTTGGCCGGAGATAAGATAAAAGGGCTGGAAAGATATCAAGTAAAAAATAAAGCAAATTAAAATTGGCAAGATTAAGAATTAAAATATTATTTTATGGAAAGCAGTTCCGCAAAAAAGGAAAACAATCTTAAAACTTTTACAATCGCTTCTTTTTTGAATGATTTCGGTTCGGATATAATTTCTCCCATTTGGCCGCTTTTTGTCACTTCTTTTGCCGGAGCCAATATGGCAGTGCTTGGGCTTATTGACGGGCTTGGAGAAGCAATCGTTTCAATTTCGCAGGCCGCTTCGGGGTATTTTTCGGACAAAACAAGGAAGCGTAAAGTTTTTGTTTGGCTGGGCTATATTTTCGGAGCGGCTTCCCGCGTTGGGTATGCCTTGGCAAATGCTTGGCAATGCCTTGTTCCTTTCCGCGTTTTAGATAGGGCGGGAAAAATGAGGGGCGCCCCTCGGGACGCTATAATTGCCGATTTTTCAAATGACGGCGATAGGGGAAGCAATTTTGGAGTTTTGCGCGCTTTTGACAATCTTGGAGCGGTTTGTGGAATTCTTTTTTCCATCGCTATGCTGGATGTGCTGGGGTATAGAAGCCTTTTTCTTTTGGCCGCCATCCCTTCTCTTATTGGAGCCGCTCTTATTTTTGCCAATGTTAAAGAGCCGAAAACTAAGGATAAATTTGAGTATAAAGAAATAAGCTTGAAAGATTTTGACGGCAACTTTAAGCTTTTTTTGGCTTTGAGCGCTGTCTTCGCTTTCGGATCTTTCAGCTATTCTTTTCTTTTGGTTTTTGCCAATAAATTTGGATTTGCCGTTGCGGCCGTGCCCGTGCTTTATTTACTTTTTACTTTAGTCGCTTCAGTTTTTTCCATTCCTTTCGGCAGGCTTTCCGATAAGATTAAAAGCCGCAAAAAAATTCTGATGATTTCTTATGTCTGTTGGCTCTTTTCCTGCTCCCTTTTTGTAATAAGCCAAAGCTGGATATCCATTGTTCTTGCTTTTATTTTTTACGGACTGTACAAAGGAGCTGCCGATACTGTGCAAACGGCTTTTGTCGCCGAGCTTTCTCCGAAAGACCGGCGAGCTTCCGGATTGGGAGGATTTAAAATGGTGGTGGGGCTTTGGGCTTTGCCGGCATCGTTTGTCGCCGGAATTTTATGGGACAGTATCGGGACAACCGCTCCTTTTTATTTTTCAATCGTTTTGACTGTCATTTCAATTACGGCTTTATTTTTTGTTAAAGAAAAAAAGCTTTCTAGAATCGGCTAAGCGATTTGGAACATTTTTGACTTGCCTGATTTACTTTGGTAAAGTATTCTATTATGAACAAAGAAGAAATTATTAAAATTTCGGGAGAAGAAAAAGGCCCTGTCAGCATTATTCTTGCCGGAACCCACGGGGACGAAGTCTGCGGCGTTGAAATTTTGGAAAAAATACTGCCTTCTTTAAAAATAGAAAAAGGAGAAGTTTTATTCGGCTTCGGAAATCCTTTGGCTATTGAGAAAAAAGAAAGGTTTGTTGAGGCGAATCTGAACAGAATGTTTAAAGACGAAAGCTTGCTTTCGGAGGAGGAAAAGTCTTCTTACGAATACCGGCGGGCGCAATTTTTAAAAAAGTATCTTGATCGGGCGGACGCTTTGCTTGATGTCCACGCCAGCTTTGTGGCGGAAAGCGAGGCGTTCATTATCTGCGAACCGCATAGCTTGAAAATTGCCGATTATCTTCCGTTCAATACTGTTTTGAGCGGTTTGGATGAATTGCAGCCCGGAGGAACCGATTATTATATGAATAAAATTGGAGGATCCGGCATTTGCGTTGAATGCGGGTTTTTGGGAGATCCTCTCTCAGTCCAAAGGGCTGAAAAAAGCGTATTTTCTTTTTTGGCCGCAAGGGGGCATATCAGCGGGGTTCTTGAGCCTTGCGCAAAATCAAAGATTCTTAAGGCCTATAAATTATATTTTACCAAGACGGATAAATTCAGGCTGGCGAAGCCTTTCAAGGATTTTGAAAAAATTGCGGCGGGACAGGTTGTCGGTATAGACGGTAAAGAAGAAATAAAGGCGCAAAAAGACAGCATCATTCTTTTTGCCAGAGACAGGGACCAGTCAAATGACGAAGCTTTTCTTTTAGCTGAAATTTTGACCGGCGGATAAAAATTGTAAAATTATTTTTTTAAATAAAATCAGGCTCGCGCGCTAAAGCGTACGAGCCTTTTTAATAAAGAGAAAGATCGAGCGTCATAATCACTCGATCTCTAGAAATGAGGAGAGCCGGCTTCCCATCCATTTTTTGGATAATTTGGAACATTCTTGAACCGTTCAATGTCCTTAGCAGGATATTGCTTTGGTTTTGCTCCATGAAAATCCTTTGGATGAGTTTTTTCCCGATTCCCTTGTTTTGGAAAGGCGGCAAAATCGCCGCTTCGTCCAAATAGAAATAAACGCCGCTTGCCAGCTGGTGCAGGCCCGGAGCCTCAAGTCGGAGATCAATGCTTGGGTCAACAATGATTTCATATCCCCACGCAAAGCCGATGATTTCTCCGTTTGCCAATGCAGCTAAGCAAAGCGATTTTGGCTTGGCCATTTCCGTTAAAAAATCGGAAATAATTTTTTCAATCGGCCAATATTCTTCCAATATCGCTTTTGCGCAAGAGGGGCATTCCTTTTCTTTGCAGGACAAGGGAAAAACTTTTTCACAGACAGGGCACCGATACCCCTCGTTCCATGGATCGCTTCCGAAAGTTTTTTGATAAACAGAAGCGATATCTTCCAATGCCCCTTTTTGCGAAGGGATTATTTTTACTATCTCCACATCCATCTTCTTCACCTCTTTCCATATTTGATTTTAAAGACCTATTTTTGCCTGTTATGACCAGACAATAAACTAAAACCCTCCAATTGAGGAGGGGGCCAGCTTAAACAATTATTGAAAAGTATTAAGCTGATCCTCTCCGCGATTGGCCGGACTTATGATGAAGCTTGTTGATTATAATTTTATATCCTCCTTCTCCGTTGCTTAGCCATTTTGAAACGCGGGCCACTGTTGTTGAACTGAAGCCGGTTTCTTTTTTAATATTGGAATAAGATTCTTTTTTCCAAAGCATTTCGGCCGCCTTAAAGCGCTTTCCGAATTCTTCTATTTCTCCTTTTGTCATAAGATCGCGCAAAAAACGTTTGGCCTCATGAGGAGTCTCAAGGGCTAAAATAGCTTTAACAAGTTTTTTGTTTTTACTGTCTTTCCAGTCCATGTCTTGACTTTACCAAAGTAAAGCGATTTAGTCAAATAAACTAAAAGCCTTTTTGAGAGGCTTTCAATAATTGTTTTTTTAGCGAGAAAATAATTAAAATGATTTTAGCTTTGCATTTTTTATTTTAGGATTGACTAAAGCGGATTAAAAAGCTAATTTTTCATTATCAAAGTATTTTATAATTGTTTAAAAATTATTTGACAAAAAGCCATATTTTTTTTGTAACTGTTAGCAATAAATCCCTTTAAAATCTTGGGGTTTATAGCTCTGTAAAAAGTAAATATGGAAAGGAGGAAATATGGACCAAACATCCCAAAAGATAAATCCGACAGTGCTTGACGGTTTTCTGGAGCTGTCTCCGGCAGAACAAGTTTTGTTCAATAAAATGCTGAAGACCATTCAAGAGACCTACGAACTGTTCGGCTTCATACCGCAGGAAACTGCGCTGATAGAGAAGCTGGAAGTGCTGCTAGCCAAAAGCGGCGGAGAAACAGCTAAGCAGATTTTTTATCTGCAAAAGCCCGATCAGGCCTTGCGCTTTGATCTCACCGTCTCTTTGGCAAGGTATGTTGCGCAAAACTATCGCAGTCTTCAGTTTCCGTATCGCCGGTATCAAATCGGTAAAGTTTATCGCGGCGAAAGACCTCAAAAGGGACGCTACCGCGAGTTTTACCAATGCGATATAGATGTGATCGGAGACGGCCGGCTTGGATTGATAAACGATGCCGAAATCCCCAGCGTAATTTACGCTGTTTTTAAAAAATTGGGATTTGAGGCTTTTACAATCCGCATCAACAACAGAAAGATTCTTACCGGATTTTTTGACTCTTTAGGCATATCCGGAGATCTGCAGAAAGAAGTTCTGCGCGTTGTTGATAAGCTGGAGAAGATCGGTTCCGATGCCGTAGCCGAAGAACTTGCCGGGCTTGGAATAGCGGCTGATACAATTTCAAAGATCTTTGCCTTCCTTGACGTTTCGGGAAGAAACAAAGAAATAATTGATCAGCTGAAAAAGCTTGGCGTTGGCGACGAAGCGTTTAATACAGGAGTAGAAGAGCTGGAGCAAGTTCTTGAAGCAATTTCTCGTTTCGGCGTGCCGGAAAAAAACATAGCCCTTGACTTGAAAATAGCCAGAGGGCTGGACTATTATACCGGGACCGTTTACGAGACATTTCTGGACGAATATCCGGGAGTGGGCAGTGTTTGCTCTGGAGGAAGGTATGATAACCTTGCCGAATGTTATTGCGACAAGAACTTCCCCGGCGTGGGAATTTCCATCGGATTAACGCGGCTGTTCTCCAAGCTTTTGGAGATGAAAGTTATCAAACCGGAAGAATCAACTCCGGCGCAAATTTTGGTCATTCCTTTGGATGGCCAGTTGGATCGAGCGATTGAGGTAGCCGCCGCATTCCGCGAAAAAGGAATATCGGCTCAAGTCTATCTCGAGGAAGCAAAGCCTGGCAAAGTATTCAAATACGCCGACAGGCTTAAAGTGCCTTATGCGGCAGTAATAGGAGGAAAAGAAGTGGCATCAGGAAAAATAGCTTTGAAGGATATGGCGCGAAAAGAACAGACAGAAGCGAGCATAAATGACGCTATCGGCGTCATAAAACATCACCATAGTTTAGGAGATGATGGATAATGGAAGGAACAGCTGTAGCTAGAAGTGATTCTGCATTTGAAAGCATTGATTTGGCCAAGGCAATACCGCAGGGAACAGCCGACCATGTCGGCCGCGATATGCGTATTCGCCAGCATGTGCTTGGAATCATCCAGGCGGCTTACGAGAGATTCGGATTTTCGCCTTTTGAAACGCCCGCTTTGGAAAATGTTGAAGTTTTCCGGGGCCGTTATGGAGAAGGCGAAGAAAATATGTTCCATCTTTCGGACAGGCATCAGCATCATCTAGTGCTGCCATATGATTCCACGGCCTCTTTGGCAAGAGTCATGGCAACCCATCCCGAGCTTCCAAAGCCGTATAGAGGATATAACATCAGCAGGTCTTTCCGCGATGAAAGCGGTGGCGGCCTTCATCGGGAGCTTGTTCAATGCTCCGCTGATGTTGTCGGGTCTTCTTATTTGGGAGACGACGCTCAATTTGTCGTTATGGCCTTCAGCGTCTTGAGAAGATTAGGTTTTGAGGATTTCACTATCCGTATAAACCACCGTAGAATCTATCGAGACATGGCCGAAATACACGGCATTAGAGATCGCGACCAAATAATCGCCATAGAAAGAGCCATTGACCATTTTGACCAAGGCAAAGGGGGAATAGAGGGCGTCAAAAAAGAACTCGCCGGCCATCATATCGGCGAGGAATTGATTTCCGATCTGCTTCAAGTTTTGGAGCTTAGCGGAGGTCCGCACTATGTTCTCCAGCAATTGGAAAACTTAGTCTATTGGCAAACCAAAGGCATCGGATTTAAGGCGCTGGACGAGTTGAGGGAAATCATTGAGGCTTTGCCTCGCGATGTTCTCAACAAAACAGAGATAGATCTGTCTCTAGTTCGCGACCTTGACTACTACACGGGCTTTGTTATAGAAGCTCATGTAGAAGGCGCTTCGGTTGCTTCTGTGTTGCGAGGGGGGAGATACGACGACCTCATCGCTTCTTTCGGAGTTGAGACTCCTGCGGTTGGAATGGCATTCTATTTTGAGCTGATCCTGGAGGCTATGGCCGAACTGGGGATACTCGACAATTTGGATGTCAGCCGCCGCAGAATATTTCTGTGCTCCGCGGAGAAGCGAGGCTCTCACAAAATACAAGTGATGAGCCAGGCTTTGCGAAGAAGTTCGTTTGAAGTTGTCGCTATCCACGAGCCGCTTGATAACAGATTTAAGCGCTTGAAGATGGCTATGGCCGAAGAATGCGCTTTCATCGTATGTTTGGACGGAATGATCTCCATCAAACCGCTTCCAGATTACGGAGAGAGTTCTTTCCTCAAGGTCTTGCAAGAGGCTTTGGAGAACAATGCTTTCGGTGACGGGAAGCGATCTGCAGTTGTTATTGAGAGAGAGACGGACGAGAGAGAAAAAAAAGAAGTTGCTAGGCTGGGCCAGCCGGTCTATGACTTCAATCCTGAGCAGATCAGGATATGGTGAAAAATGCGCGGAAACGCGCTTGTGCCCAATCAGCTTTTTATTACTGATTGGGCACATTTTATTTTTAATATGAATTATTGTTTCCAGCCCGCTTTGCCGGGTTTTTCGTTTGAAAAAAAATTTAATAAAATGTTAAAATTGTATTATGAGTTTGATAAAAAAATTAATAGAAGAGGGATATTTGAAAACGCCGATTATTATTGAAGCTTTTCGCGAAATTAAAAGGTCTGATTTTTTGCCGGAAAATATTAGAAAAATGGGAGAAGGAGAATATTCTTTGGCTGAAGCCGATGAAGCTCTTCCCATAGGCTTTGGGCAAACTATTTCCCAGCCTGCGGTGGTTGCTTTTATGCTTGAGCTTCTTAGCCCCAAGCCCGGAGAAAAAATTCTTGATATCGGATCCGGTTCCGGCTGGACCACCGCTTTATTGAGCTATATTGTCAGCCGGAAAAACGAAGGAGGAAAAGTAATCGCTTTTGAGCTTGTGCCGGAATTGGCGGAAAAGGGAAATGCAAATGTTTCAAAATATAATTTTATTGAAAAAGGCGTTGCCAAAATGTTTGCCGGAGACGGAACGGCGGAATCTTTCAAATACGCGCCTTTTGATAAAATTTTAGCTTCAGCTTCGGCCAAAGAATTGCCCGAGGCTTGGATAAGCCAAATAAAAGTTAACGGAAATATTGTTATGCCGATAGGCTCTTCAATTTGGAGATTTACAAAAATAAGCGAAACGGAAGTTAAAAAAGAAGAATTTCCCGGGTTTATTTTCGTGCCTTTGATAACCAAGGATTCTTAACAGTAAATTGGCGCGGGGAAATTGCCCCTGTCAATTAAGCCGTTTTTTGATAAAATTGAAATATGAATTTATTTTGCTGCGATATTTTTAAAAAGGTTTTTGTTTTTCTTTCTTTCGGATTTTTAATTTTGGTTTTGCCGGATTTTTCTTTTGCGCGGGAAATTGAAGAGATAACCGATTGGTATATTAAAGATATCCAGTCAACTGTTATTGTCAACAAAGATTCTTCTCTTTTTGTAGAAGAAAAGATAACGGCTGATTGCGGCCGTTTGCCGGGCAAGCATGGCATTTTTAGGGTGTTGCCTTTGCAGTCGCGGACGGAAGAGGGAGAAATAATTAAAACCCCGATAAACCTTATCGGCATTGCCGATTTTGAAGGAAATCCATTGCCCTATTCAACGATTAAAGACAGATTTGACAATACCGTTACTTGGAAAATAGGAGATCCTAAAAAAACGGTTTCAGGAAAAAATTACTATAGAATTACTTATATTGTTAAAAATGCGATACGGTTTGAAAATGAAGATTTTGACGAATTATACTGGAATTTAGTCGGGCAGTTTTGGCAAATTGATATTGATAGCTTTTCAATTGAGATTAATTTTCCCGAAGAAATCAGTAAAGATAATTCGCAAATTTATTATTATTCGGGAATCTTCGGATCAACGGAGACGGAAGGAGCGGATTACGAATGGAAAAACAGCCATGTTCTAAAATTTTTTTCTAACCGTCCCTTCGGGGCGAGAGAGGGCCTTACCGCTTCCATCGCTTTTCCGAAAAATATTTTTACTCCGTATCAGCCGGGATTTTTTGAACTTTGGGGGAAGTATCTTTGGTTTTTAATCCCGATATTTTCTTTTGTCCTTTGTTTTTATCTTTGGATCAAATATGGGAAAGATCCGAAAGTTAACAAAACCATAACTCCCGAGTTTGAAATTCCCGAGAATATAACTCCTTTAGAAATGGGAGCGCTTATTAGCAACGGAGATGTTTCCGACGAATCTATTTCAGCGGCTATCGTTGATTTGGCGGTAAAAAAATATATTGTTATAGAGCAGATAGACAGGCCTTGGTATTCGGGAGGAAAAGATTTTAAGCTCAAAAAAGTTAAACCCGAAGAAGAATTTTTAGCTTTGCCTTCTTTGGAAAGGCTTTTAACCGAAAAAATATTCGGAGAAAAAAAAGAAGTTTTCCTTTCTCTCTTAAAGGCGTCATTTCATAAGGAGATGCCTCTTATCAAAAAAGCGGCGGCCGAAAAATTGGCTTTAAAAAGCTTGATTTCGGAAAAAGGCAGGATGCTAAGAACGGTATTTCTAATAATAGCTTCCATTTTTTTTGTTTGGGCTGTTTTGTTGGCTTGGCTTTATTCAATTTTTGCAGCGATATCGTTAGCTTTAGCTGCGGCCTTTTTTGTAATCTTCGGAAGGATTATGCCCAAGCGGACGCCGAAAGGGGCGGAACTGAATTGGCGGATAAAAGGATTTAAAATGTATATGGAGAAAGCCGAAACTTTTCGCCAGCGTTTTTATGAGAAAGAAAATATTTTTGAAAAGCTTTTGCCTTATGCCATGGTTTTCGGCATAACAAAGATTTGGATTAAAAAAATGGAAGAGATCTACGGCAAAGAATATTTCCAAAACTATCATCCGGCATGGCTTGCGGGAGCGGCGGTCGGAAGCTTCAGCGCGGACAGTTTTACTTCGCAGATAAACAGCCTTTCTGCAGACATTGCTTCCAGTGTCGGCACTTCTTCCGGATCAGGAGGGTCCGGCTATTCCGGCGGCGGCGGCGGAGGCGGCGGCGGAGGCGGGTGGTAGCCCCAAAAAAAATACACAGGTGCCACCTGTGCAGATTTTTGCACAGGTGGCACCTGTGTATTTTTTGGGTTTTTAATAATAAAATTTTAATAAAATCATGGAAAAAATATTATCGCTTGTTGAGCAGCACAACCAATGGAGAAATAACTGCATTAATTTGATTGCTTCGGAGAATGTGATGTCTCCGGCTTGTGAAAAATTATATATATCGGACTTGATGCATCGTTATGCGGAAGGGACTGCTTTTAAAAGATTTTATCGCGGTTTGAAATATGTTGATAAGATAGAAAGCTTGGCGGAAGAAGAATTCAAAAAACATTTTGGGGCTAACTTTGCGGATGTTCGTCCGATTTCCGGCACGATAGCCAATTATGCGGCTTTTTCGGCCATATCGGAAAGAGGCGATAAAATTTTATCTTTGGGAATAGAAAACGGCTCTCATGTTTCCCACGAGAAAGCCGGAGCAGCCGGATTTTTGGGATTGGAAATTGAAAACCTTGAATATAATGAGGACTGCACTATGAATCTTGAAAAAAGCGCGGCTAAAATTTTGGAAACAAAGCCGAGATTTATCGTTATCGGAGGATCGGTGATCTTGTTTCCCCAGCCTATCAAAGAACTAAGGCAGGTTTGCGATAAAGTGGGAGCGAAAATAATTTACGATGCCGCTCATGTTTTGGGGCTGATTGCGGCTGGAGCATTTCAAGATCCGCTAAAAGAAGGAGCGGATATTATTACGACTTCAACGCATAAAACTTTTCCCGGACCCCAAGGAGGAATGATATTGGGCAATGTTGACGAAAAAACGGCTAAAACTATTCAATTACGAGTTTTTCCCGGCTTTTCATCTAACCATCATTTGCACCGCATTCCGGCCTTATACGGAGCGTTAAGGGAAATGCAGGAGTTCGGTAAGGACTATGCCGGTCAAATTGTTAAAAATGCGCAGGCGCTAGCTAAAGAGCTGGCCGAATACGGTTTTGATATTTTAGGGAAAAGCAAGGGGTTTACTCAAAGCCATCAGATTGTGGTGAATTGCGGAGAACCCGGCTCCGGGCATATTGCGGCTGAAAAGCTGGAAAGGGCGAATATTATTCTTAACAAAAATATTATTCCTGGAGACGGCCAAAGTCCGAAGAACCCGAGAGGAATAAGAATCGGCGTCCAAGAAATGACCCGCTTTGGGATGAAAGAAGAGGAAATGGAAAAAATAGGGGAATTTATAAAAAAAGTTATTTTAGACAATAAAGATCCTGAAGAAATCGGCAAGGAAGTGGCGGATTTCCGCAAAAATTACCAAAAAATCCATTATTGCGCAAAATAAATCCCTAATCACAAGCCCCAAAAAAATACACAGGTGCCACCTGTGCAAAAATCTGCACAGGTGGCACCTGTGTATTTTTCTGCCTGTGGCATATTGGAAACGTTACCGGTTAGTCGCTTTTTGTTAGCATAAACGTTTCCAATCTATTGAGCTATTACGGCGCGATTGACAAGAGGGTAAAAATAGTTTAAATATAAGCAACAATAAATTTGCACTTTTAAAAGTATTTGCGAGCGGCTGACCGGTTATTTTAATCAAGCAAATAACCGGTCAGCCGCTTACAAACAAACAAAAAAGGTCTAAAGCGGCTTAACCCGTCCGGCAAAATGCCGGATAAAAAAATGGACAAAAACAATAAAAAGCCTCTCCCGTTTTATGATAAGATTAAGACTTTCAATGGGCCGATTTGGATGGCGATTTATGAGAATCCGGAAAACGAAGAATGGGCTATTGTCGTGCATGGAACAATGACCAACGCGGAATGTTTTAATCAGCTTGCCATGCTTTTTCTATCGAAGGGAGTAAATGTGGCCTTGCTGCATTTAACGGGCCACGGACTGAATAGAAAGAAAGAGGTCTTTGATTTTGAAGAAATGAAAGAAAACACGAAAGCCGCGATACACTATGTTTTCAGGAATTACGGAAAGAAGGTCTTCCTGATTGGAACGAGCCAAGGCGGCTTTATCGTTTCAGCTGTTGCGGCTGAAAGCGATAAAATTAAAGGAGTCTTTGCCCATGGCATAATGATTCCTGAATGGCCGGAGAGTATTTATCTCACCAATTTGCCTAAATTGGTGAGCAAAAGATATATAGAAATGATACGCGGAGGGCTAAGACTTTTGGCAAGATTTTTTCCGAAAATGAAAATTCCTTATCGGATTTATATTGATCCTAAAAAAATAGGGTCAGACAGAATGGTTGAGATAATGGATGTAATGAAATATTATCCAGTGAAGCACGTTGCTTCATTGTTTAATGCCGATATGTCGGGGCTGAAAAGAATAAAATGTCCGATCGGAGTGCTAATGCTGGAGAAAGAAACTCTTTTTCCGGCATGGTACATCAGAATGATTTTTGAAGAAATTGAAGCTCCCAAAAAAGAGCTTATAAAAATTTCTTCAAAAACCCATTCTGCTTTTTTCGAAGAGCCGGAAAAAATAGTTGAAGCCATTGTCCCCAAAATGAGGGAGTATGCTCTTCAGCCGATTTTGCCGGCCTTCAGCCAGGCAATTCAATTGCCTGCGCCAGCAAAAAACAGCGGATTTTAATCCGCTGTTTTTCTTTTTTCGGCGTAATCTCTTTGTATAGCCAATAAATATTGTTTTGGTATAATAAAAATAGGTCGGAATAATCAAAAAATAAATAAAATAAACATATGGACCAAGAAATCAGAACAAAAGAATTTAAAGAAAAAATATTTTTAGCCGTTGTTTGGATTGCCGGTATTTTTTTAGCAATTCAAGCAGCGAATTTTCTTATTGATTACGAAAAGCTTAGCCAAAGCAATATGCGCGAAATTACGGTAAGCGCCAGCGGCCAGGCTTTTGTAATTCCCGATATTGCCTTGGTGCGGCTCGGGGTGACGACCGAAGGCTTTGACATAGCAGCCATTACGAGCGACAACAACGAAAAAATGAATAAAATCATCGGCGAAATCAAAGCTATCGGAGTTGAAGAGAAAGACATACAGACTACGAACTACAGCTTGTCCCCGAAATACGATTATTCAAGGGGATCAAGAATTTTTAAAGGATATACGCTAATCCAACAGATTACGGTAAAGGCCAGGGAATTTGAAAAAATCGGCGATATTTTAAATAAAGCTTCCAATAACGGGGCGAATTTAATCGGGGATTTCCAATTTACCATAGAAGATGAAAATAGCGCCAAGCAGTCGGCAAGAGCTGATGCCATTCAAAAAGCCAAAGCCCAGGCGGAATCAATCGCCGAGCAATCGGGCTTGAAACTGGGAAAAATTGTTAATGTTTATGAGGGCGGATATCCTTCCTCTTATGATTACTCTGCGAAATCTTCAGCGGAAGTCCTTGGAATGGGAGGAGGAACAGCGGCCGATATAGAGCCGGGACAGCAGGAAATTTCAGTTTCAATAAATTTGGTTTACGAAATAAGATAGGCTTCTAAAAAAATATTTAAAGCCGCACTTATTGCAATGCGGCTTTAAGCTGGAAAAAATTAAAATAAAAAGCCGGGAAACAAAGAAAATTGCAAAGATTTCAGCTTTTTTGCCGGACGAAGAGATGCTTGGTATAATATTAAGCAGATTGAAATTTTGATTTAATAAATCTTTTTATGAAAATTAGAGAAATTGCTCCAAAAGTTTGGAATTTTAAAGTTGTGGGAGGGGAAAAGGCTTGGGAAGAAGTAGCTTATTCGGCGAGAATGAGCGGAGTGCCGGAAATCATTACGGGCGAAAATATTTTTCGCATGATTATTGAAAATGATTACGGATCCGCTTTAGAGCATATTCTTATAAAGTTTGATATCAAGATGAGCAAAGGGAATGCTCCTGAATTGTTAGAGCACCGCATGGCAAGCCATAGCGGTTTTTCTACGCGTTATTTGGCCGCGAGCAAAGGCATTAATGCCGGAAGCCAAGGAAAAGAAAATCTGCCAATTGATTTTAAGGAAGGGGAAGAAATTTACGAAATAATAGTCCCTTGGCATTTGCTTGGCAAAGACCGCAATAAAGACGAGGAAAAAAATAAGTTGTTCCAGGCGATTGAGCAAAGCTTGGCTTCTTATAAATCAATGATTTCCAACGGCGTTCCCAGGGAAGTGGCGCGATATATCCTGCCTTTTTGCAAGGCTGTGGGAATATATCATTACACAATGAATTTGAGGTCTCTTCTAAATTTTTTATCTTTGCGGCTATGCGTAAGAGCTTCCGCTGAAATGCGCTGTATAGCCAGCCAGCTTTATTTACTGCTTGAACGGGATCTGCCCCTTATTAAAGGCCTAATAGGATGCCGCGGATTTGTATTTGGCGTTTGTCCGGAAAGCGGAGTAACCGGAGTAAGAGAGGGCAATCCTTTGATTTTTTATCCGGTCTGTCCTTTTCGCGCGAAGGAAAGCAAAATCTTTATTCCTACGCGCAAAGAATTTTCGGAAAAAGGAAGACCGCAAGGGTTTGACAGGGAAACAGCCTACAGGGCGCAGAAAGAATTATTTTTGCGTTGGGCGCAATGGGGGAAATATTAAATTCCGCTTATCGCGCGAAGAAGCGTTTTAAAATTATTAATATTTTCCGGTTCTGAATGGAATTAAAAAAATAAAAATAAAAAAAATGGAAGTTTTTAACCCAAAGAATATAATTGTATGCAAAAACGACATTTCTGAAGATTTTTTTGAATGGATTTCCCAAGTAAAAATCGCAGGCTGGGACATTGAAACATCCGGACTGGATTGGAAAAAAGCGAAAATAGGAACATGTCAAATTTACGCTCCGAACAAGCCGCCAATGATAATAAAAATAGGAAAGAAAAAGCCGAAAAGACTTTGCGATCTTTTGGCCGATGAATCTGTCAAGAAAATCTTCCATTATGCCTTGTTTGATCTTTCTTTTATGGCCGGTCACTGGGATGCAGATCCGAAAAATGTGGCCTGCACCAAAACAGCCATAAAACTGCTTGATCCGAAGCACTCCAAAAAACACAGCTTAGCCAGCTTGCTTAAAGAGCGATTGGGAGTCATTATAGATAAAAGCGAGCAATGCTCTAATTGGCTTGCGGCGCAGCTTACTGACAAGCAAAAGGAATACGCGGCCAAAGATGCAATTTATTTGCCTCCGCTTTTGAGCAAATTGGAAAAAGATCTTAAAGCAAAAGGATTGCTGGAATTGGCGCGCCAATGCTTTTCTTTTATTCCAACCCAAGTCCAGCTTAAAATAAAAGGTTATAAAGATATCTACGACTATTAAATAAATATGGACGGGAGAGTTAAAGCCCATATTAAAATAGGAATAGAGGTTGATGTTATAACGAAAATCGGCGAACCGACAGGCAAGCTTACGCGCGGAATTGTTGCGGAAATATTAACCAGTATTCCTTTTCATCCGCAGGGAGTCAAAGTAAGGCTGGAAGACGGCCAAGTGGGCAGGATTAAAAAAATCATTCAAACTAATTTTTTAGTGGAATAATTTTATTTAAGCCTTTGCCTTGCGCAGTTTTTCACTGAAAGGTTTTTTATTTGGCAAAATTAAAAATTAACGGTCAAACTGAAAATGAAAATTACTTTTTTTGGAGCCGCCCAAAATGTTACAGGCTCAAAACACTTAATTCAGGTTCAAGATTATAATATTTTGTTGGATTGCGGAATGTACCAAGGGAAAAGGAATATTTCAAACCAGCTTAATAAGGAGCTTCCTTTTTCCCCGGATCAAATTGACGCCGTAATTCTTTCCCACGCCCACATTGACCATAGCGGCTTGCTGCCGGTTTTGGTAAAAGAAGGATTTAAGGGAAAAATTTACTGCACTTCGGCGACTGAAGAAATAACTCGTTATCTTTTGCAAGATTCAGCCTCAATCCAAGAACACGACTGCGAATATTTAAACGACCATTTGAAAAAGGGAGAAGATCCTGTTTTTCCGATTTATAATTCTGATGAAGCCGAAAGAACCTTTAACCAATTCGTGCCGGCTGAATATTTCAGCGCGGGGGGAGGATGGGTCAAATTAACCAACAATATCCGTTTTAAGCTTTATGATGCCGGACATATTTTGGGCTCGGCGATAGTTCTGCTTGAAATTAAAGAAGGCGGGAAAACAGAAAGGCTCGTTTTCACCGGAGATTTGGGAAGGGACGAACTGCCGATTTTGCGTTCTCCGGAGCCTCTTGAAGAGGATGCGGCAACAATGATAATGGAAAGCACTTATGGCGGCAGAAATCACGGTCCCATAGGCGAAATTATGGATGCGCTGGAAGGAATAATCAACAGCGCGGCAAAAAGGGGGAGCAAAATTATCGTTCCGGCTTTTGCCTTGGGAAGAACGCAGGAGCTGATTTATGTTTTACACAAGCTTGTGAATCAAAACAGAATTCCAAACCTGCCCATTTATTTTGACAGTCCTTTGGCTCAAAATCTTACGGCGATTTTTTCCCGATCAACCGAATATTTTGACAAAGAATTTTGGAAGGATTTCGGTTTTCGCAAAGATCCTGTTTTTGTCTTTGAGAATTTGAGATATGTGGAAACCACGAGCGAATCAAAAAATCTTAACAACCTTCATGGGCCGATGCTGATTCTTGCTTGCTCCGGCATGGCGGAAGGAGGAAGGATTCTCCATCATCTTAAAAATAATATTGAAGACCCCAATAATGTAGTTTTAATCACCGGTTTTCAAGCGGAAAATACGCTGGGAAGAAAAATTCAGGACGGAGTGAGCCCTGTGAGGATTTTGGGAGAGAGCTACAATATAAGAGCGAAAGTGATTACCTTGGACGCGCTTAGCGCCCATGCCGGGCAAAAAGGGCTTTTAAAAAGAGTGGAAGAAACAAAAGGCCTTAAAAATCTGTTTTTAGTCCATGGGGAGTTGCCTCAATCCGAAGCTCTCCAAGGGGAAATTTTAGGATTAAAGCCCGATTTGTCAGTTAGCATTCCGGCGCTAGGCCAAAGTTTTGAATTCTAACTATTATGGAGAATAAGAATTACAATCTTTTTCGCGAAAATAATGCGGGAGACGAAATTGTTTTTTCCGTATCCGAATACATTGAATTTTTAAACCTTAAGATAAAGCCTTTTGAAGTAAAGATTGTCGGAGAAGTGGGCCAAGTGCAATTCGGACCGACCGGCCATGTTTATTTCAGCCTTAAAGACGAAAAAAACGGGTCAACTCTCAATTGCATTATTTGGAAATCCAGCTACCGCTCTTACGGTATAAATTTAAAAGAAGGAATGAAAATAACGGCTGTGGGACACGCCGAAATTTATGCGCAATCCGGCCGCTTGTCTTTTATCGCCAAAGTTATCTCTTTAGCCGGAGAGGGAGCGCTTAAAAAAGAATACGACCGTATAAAAGCCTCATTGGAAAAAGAAGGGATTTTTGCGGAAGAGCGCAAGAGAAGGCTGCCGGTTTATCCTCATAAAATCGGAGTTATCACTTCTCGGCAGGGAGCGGTTATCGCCGATTTTTTAAATAATTTGGGAAAATTCGGCTTTAGCGTAAAAATGATTGATTCCCGTGTTGAAGGGCAGGAAGCGGTAAAAGATCTTCTTGCGTCTATAAAATCTTTTAAGAAACAAAAAATTGAGGTCTTGATAATAATGAGAGGCGGCGGATCTATGGAATCAATGATGGCCTTTAACAATGAATTGCTCGTGAGAGAAATAGCTTCTTTTCCGTGTCCGGTAATCGCGGGAATCGGCCACCATAAAGATATGCCTTTGGCCGCCATGGCGGCTGATGTGGCGGTTTCAACTCCTACGGCCGCGGCTAATTTACTGGGGGAATCATGGCAAA
Organism: Minisyncoccota bacterium; assembly: GCA_028706715.1. Lineage (GTDB taxonomy): Bacteria > Patescibacteriota > Minisyncoccia > Minisyncoccales > JAQTVQ01 > CAIMDX01. Next base: position 33,948 of record JAQTVQ010000005.1, read on the forward strand.
AAGCGGAGCTCTTTTTGGAACGGGCCGCAAGGCAGATTGTTTTGGCATATGAAAGAAAGCTGGCTCATATTAATTCCTTGCTTCAAAGATCTCTGGCGGAATTGGACGGCTTTAAAAGGGATATGATTGAGAGATATGAAGAATTTAAGAGCGGGCTAAGGTTCTATTTGCAAAAGATAGACGGAAAGATAAACAGCATTAAATCCGATATTAAAAATTTATCGCTGAAAGTTTTTTTTAGCTTTGATTCGGCTTTAAGAAACGTTAGCCGGCAGACGGATTATGCGGAAAAAACAATCAGCTTGAATAATCCCGAAAGACAGCTTAAATTGGGATATAGCATAGCTTTTTTAAAGGGGGAGGTTTTGAGGAGCGTGAGCCAAATTCAAAAAGGGCAAGAATTGAATATACGGCTGGCAGACGGATTTGTGGAATCGGAGGTTAAAAAAATTAATAAGGATAACCGTCTTCGCTGAAAATGCGGCGAAGCGAGGAAAATAAATATGGACACATCAAAAAAAGACGCAAAAAAAAGCTTGAACGGCAATTTAAAACAGCTGGCCGAAATTACAGCTTGGTTTGACGGCCAAAAAGAAGTTGATGTTGAAGAGGGACTAAAGAAGGTCAAAGAAGCAGCGGCTTTAATCAAAGCGAGCAGGGAAAGGCTGAAAGCGGTAGAGAATGAATTTGAAGAAATCAAAAAAGAAATAAGTTTTGAGGACGAAGAAAAGACAGAGGCTGAATTTTAGCCGATTTTATCCCCATGGGAATTCCCGGCCGAAATGGCCCCAAGAAGCTGTTTTTCTGAATTTTATTTCTCCCAAATTTAAAAATTCATAAATGCCCTTTGGCGACAAATCATATCCTTTAATCTTTTCTTCTTTGCCGTCTAATTCGGCAACAGCCATAACCGGCTCTTTCTTGCCGATTGCGTAAGCGAGTTTTGTTTTAACCGACTTGGCTCCGCGTTTTTTCAATAAGTCAACGGCAATCCGGCGAGCCATATAAGCGCCGCTGCGATCAACTTTGGTCCAATCTTTGCCAGAGAAAGATCCCCCTCCGATTCCTATTTCCGGGCCGTAATTGTCAATTACGATTTTTCTGCCGGAAAGGCCGGAGTCGGCGTCAAGTCCTCCCATTTCCCATTCGCCTGTTGGATTTATTAAGTATTCTTCGGCTTTTATCAACTCGCGCACCAGTTTTTCCAATTCAGCTGAAGATATTTTTTGAAAGCTGGCCACGACCGTTTTTATTTTTCCGTTTTCAACGGTTACTTGGGTTTTTCCGTCAAAAGGAAATTGTTTATAGATTTTGCCGCAAAGGTTGCGGGCAAGTTCATATTCTAGCGGCATGAAGTTTTTAGTTTCGCCGGCTGCATATCCGATCATAATGCCTTGGTCTCCGGCGCCGCCGCTGTCCACTCCGCGGGAAATGGAAGGACTTTGCAGGGAGAGATAAATTTTAACATTGTATTTTTCTCCCAAGATGCTTTTAATAATATTTTCAACATTAACTTTGGCTTTGCTGGTCACTTCGCCTGAAACGGAAATATTATTATGCCCGCCCATAATCTCAATAGCGACGCGGCTTTTGGGATCAACAGCCATATAGGAGTCAAGCAGGACGTCGGCGATATAATCGCACAATTTATCAGGATGTTTAGGCGAAACAAATTCGCAAGTTTTGATAGTTGTCATAATCTAAAAATTATTTTTTATTTATTATAAACAAAAAACTCTTCGCGAAAGGAAGAGCTGGCACAAGCCGTTTATCTTTCCCCGCGCGGGGTTGGAATTGGCACCTTTCTTAAACTTAAGATGGTTGCCAGCGGGTCACAGAGCCAAATCTCTCACCGCTTCTGGATAATTTTATTTAATTGTATTTCTATAATAATCCGAAAACAGTAATCGGTCCAGCCTATCTTAATGCGGATCCTTCTTTTATATCGTCGCTGACTGCGGTCAAGGCCAATTTTTCCGTGCTGTCGGCCATTTTTTCAACTGCTGCCAGCATCATTCCTTGGCTGATTCCTTGTCCCATTTTACGTTCCGCCAAATTGACGACAAAAACGCACTTTGTTCCGATAATCTGCTCGGAAGAAAAATGTTTTCTTATCCCCGCAAAGATCGTTTTTTGTCCGATTTCACTTCCAAAATCCACTTTCAATTCAAAAAGCTTTTCGCTCCATTCGGGAGCGGAGCATTCCAAAATCTTGCCGATTCTTAAATCAGCCTTGTCAAAATCGGGATATTCAATAATTGATTTCATAAATTATAAAAATTAATATTACTTTTCATTAATACAGCATTTTTCTTTTATTTAAAAGAGCGGTTTGCGCGATTAACTATAAAAATAATTGTTTGCAGCTTGCCTAAGTAAAAGAGGCTTTAATTTAATGATTTTTTGACAAGATTACATGTCGGAACCTTTTTGGGATTATGTTATTTTATGAAGCAAAAATTATCTTATTTTAATATAAAAAACAGATATGTATAAATTTTTTACATAACCATTGACAAGAAATTCTACATTGTCCATAATGGAATATAATATTTTTAAGATATGCCCGACAATAGAGTTAATTTAATATAAAATATTTTTATTAAATAATTATGCTTGCAAAATTTATCCAACAGCAGCGAACCAAGCGGAAGATGACGCAGGAATACCTTGCATCAGAGCTTGGTATTTCTCGCCCTACTTATTTGCAAATTGAACGAGGAGAAAGGGAGGTTGTCATATCCGAAGCTAAAAAGCTTGCGGCTATTTTTGGTATGCCCCTTATAAATTTTCTTTCAGAAAAAGAACCGGGAAGAAGCGTTATTATTGAAAAAATGTCTGTAAAAAAATCGGACAATTTACAAATTCGCGTTACTAAAAAAAACCTCGATAAATTTAAACAGGTTTTGCTTTATATCCTAAATAAAATTGGCGGCAAGCCGAATGTTGGCGAAACAGTCTTGCATAAGCTGCTTTATTTTATTGATTTTGATTATTACGAAAAGTTTGAAGAGACCCTGATGGGAGCAACTTATATCAAAAATCATCATGGCCCTACTTCTGTTGAATTATCTTCAATTATTAAAGAAATGCAGAAACAGGGAGAGATAGAGCTTGTCAAAAGTCAATATTTTAAGTATTTGCAAAAAAAATATTTACCGCGAAAACGTCCAAATCTTGATATCCTTTCCGCGCGCGAAATTGGGCATATTGATGATGTGCTTGCGCGGCTTTCTGATAAAAGCGCCGCGGAAATAGAAAATTATTCACATGGGGATATTCCTTGGCAATCCGCGCAGGACGGCAAGCCTCTTTCTTATGAAAGCGTTTTTTACCGCGATGAGAAATATTCCGTAAAGAATTATGAAGATGAGCTATAATGAAATACCGGAATTCCAAAAAGAGCTCAAGAAGCTTGGCAAAAAGTATAAATCTTTACCTAGCGATTTACAAGAATTTTGTAATGTAATTTCCGTTGTCCCTCTTGGCAACAGCAAGCATTTTAATATTGTTGCTCAAAACGATCTTTTCTTTATTATGAAAGCCCGGTTTTTTTGCAGATATCTAAAGGGATCATCTCTGCGCATAATTTATTCATATTTTGAGCAAGAGCAAAGGATTGAATTTATAGAGTTGTATTTTAAGGGAGATAAGGAGAATGAAGACAGGGGAAGGATAAAAGAATATTTAAAAAATAATCAAAAATAAAGTTATTTGCCATTTTTTGTTTTTGCCGGCCGTAAAAATTTTTAAGGTAAGGGCCGGACAGAGAATTAAAGGAGACTTTGATTTTCTTTCAAAATTTTCGTAAGATAGAAAGGCTGATAAGAAATTTAAAATCAATTTTAGGAGAATTATGTCAATGTTTGACCAATTAAAACAGTTGAAGCAATTAAAAGAGATGCAAGACCAGCTGAAAAAAGAAAGGGTGGAAGCCGAAAAGAACGGAGTAAGAATAATTATGAACGGCAAAATGGAAATAGAAGAAATTTTTTTAAATCCCGATCTCGGCGTTAACCAGCAGGAAAAAGCCGTTAAAGACTGCGCCAACGATGCCGTCCGCAAGGTCCAAATGAGCCTTGCGCAGAAGATGTCTCAAATGGGCAACTTTGGGCTATAACTTATAGCTCGCAACTTTTTCCGTTTTTTTGGACCGCCATGGAGATAAAGCAAATCATTGTTGGAAAATTGCAGACGAACTGTTATCTTTTTGTCTCTCAAAAAGAAGCGGCTGTTATTGATCCGGGCGGAGAGCCCGGGAAGATTTTGCTTGAGATGGAAAAAACAAAAGCCAAAATAAAATATATCATCAACACCCATTATCATTTTGACCATGTATCCGCCAACGAGGAATTAAAAGAGGCGACAGGAGCCGAAATTTTGATTCATGAAGATGAAAAGAATTTTATATCTTTTCATCCTGATATTTTTTTAAAAGAAGGGCAAAAGATAGAAGTAGGAAAGGAAAAACTGGAAGTTTTCCATACTCCGGGACACAGCAAAGGAGGCATTTGTTTGCTGGGAAGAGGGTTTATTTTCAGCGGGGACACTCTTTTTGACGGCTCTTATGGAAGAGTGGATCTGCCCGGAGGGTCTGCCGAAGAAATGGCCGGATCTTTGGAAAAACTGGCAAAAGTTATCCAAGCGGGAACAACGGTTTACCCCGGGCATGGCAAAGTTTTTAGATATTAAGGATTGCAATAAAAATAGCCTGTTTGGCGGGTAGAAATGATATTTTTTTATCCGGAAGGTTTAGATAAAATCAATTTGCGTGACGCTATAAAGATATACCAAGGTATGGTAATCGGGTGTTCGCCCGATTTTTTAAAATGTTACAAACACTATACAGCATCAATATTTTTTGCTAATAACATATCTAAGTAATTTTAATTGGATATTACCATAACAAACCTGATTGTTTTTTAGATAAGATTAGGCTTTTATCTAATTTTGGGGAAACTTTATACATATGAAATATGATGCGGTAATTATAGGCGCCGGTCCGGGAGGTATTGCGGCCGCCAGAAGAATGCTGGAAAAAGGTAAAAAAGTTTTAATCATAGAAGCTGGGACAGAGAACAAATCTAGGAGGTGTCCCGTTCTTTTCAGCGGAAAAAAGTGCGCTGGGTGCGGAGGAAAATGCCAAATTATCAGCGGAGTGGGAGGAGCTTGCAGTTCCGTCAGCTGCGGAATATTGTCAAAATATCCTGCTGGCAGCGGGCTTAAAAAGCTATTGGGCAAAGAAACGCTTTTGGAATTGGAAGATCAAGTTTTGGATTGGATTGGAGATACGGGTAGAAATATTTTTAATGTTGTGGATCCCGACGTGGATCAGCAAATATACAGGCTTTCAAATAATGAAGATATTACGATAAAAACATATCAGAGTTTAAGCGTTGAAGGAGAAAGATTTGAAAACTTGATGAATAATCTCTTAAGAGAAATCATTTCTCTTGGGGCGGAAATAAAATTTAACGAAAGAGTGAATAAAATAAGCGGTTCCGAAGGAGTTTTTCGCGTTTTTACCGATATTGGAAGTTATTTTGCCAAAAATATAATTATAGCGACTGGACGGGCAGGGAACAGCGAAATGCTGAAACTTATGGAAGAAATAGGAGTGGAAGTCTCCGGAGTAGGAGGGTATATCGGCGTTAGATTTGAAGACAGAGCAAGTAAAATATTGGTTGAGCTAAGGGAAAAAGTGCTTGATCCCAAGTTTAAGAGGGATAAAACGAGACTGTTTTGTTTTTGCCCGGAAGGAAAGGTTGTGGCCATGAGCGTTCCAAATTGTTTTGCCGGAAAGCCGATAGACAGCACAGAGGGTTGCGTATGGGAAGGGTCTCCTTGGGGAAATTTTTCAGTGCAAAAAGAAATATTTTTTGGCGATACCGCCGAATATTTCCAATGGGAAAAATCTTTCGTGGAAAAATATATGAAAATATCAGGAGGATTTTTAATAGGGCAATCATTAAAAACAGCGATGAATAATTCTGCTCCAAAAGCTACGGGTTCCAGCATTGAGAACAGGTATACTTGCGGATCAGTTAAAAATTTGATAGGCGAAGAGATAGTAGATGAAATGATAGATTTTTTGATAGATATTGATAATATTTTAGAAAATCAAATTATTACTGACGAATGCCATATTTTTGCTCCAGAGCTTCATTTGTGGCCGAAAATAATGGTTGACGGATATTTGCGAGCAGGAAACGGCATTTACGTTATAGGAGATGTATCAGGCGTTGCCCGCGGAATTATGCAGGCTCAAGTTATGGGCTTGCGCGCCGCTGACGGCGTATTGGCCGATAATTAAATAATTACAATAATATAAAAATATGCTGGAAAATGAAAAAAAGGTCCTTGTCGGTTTGGGAGTTATAATTCTTCGGGATGACGGAAAAATTTTAATAGGCAAAAGAAAAGGGAAGTTTGTCCCGGAATACTCTATTCCCGGCGGCCACTTAGATATGGGGGAAACTTTTGAAGAAGGAGCGTCCAGGGAGGTTAAAGAAGAAACAGGAATGGAAATAAAAAATCCAAAAGTAGTAAGCGTTTCAAACAATTTGGAAACTTATAAAAAAACAGGCCGCCATTACATATCTGTTAATTTACTGGCAACCGAGTTCAAAGGAGAACCGAAAGTGATGGAACCGGATAAATGCAGCGGTTATATATGGTGCGATCCGAAAAAGGTTCCGGAGCCTCATTTTGAGGCCAGCAGGAGAGGGTTGGAAATGTATTTTAAAAAGCAGATAAGCTGATAATTTTTAGAAAACAATCTGCTTTAAAGCCGATTGTTTTCTTTTTTGCGGCTTTGGCGGGATGGATTCTACATTACGGAGAAGTTTTTCGCCTTTATTTTTATTTTTAGCGGGATTATAATATTATTATAATCATAATATTATGCTGTTTTTAAATCCTTATTCTATTCCGCCGCTGATTGTGTCAATTCTTTTTTTGCTTTTGGGCTCGGCGATTTATTTCAAGAATAAAAAGTCAAAAGTTAATATTGCCTTTGCTTTAATTTCTATTGTTACTTTTTGGTGGCAGTTCTCTTGGTTTATACTTTTCAACACGCAGGACGTATTTTTGGCTTCAATTTTGGTAAGATTCGGCTACGTCGGGATAATCTTTATTCCCGTATTTTTTTACCATTTTTTTCTTGAATTTTTGGACAAAAACAAGGGGCTTGATAGAAAATTTCTTTTTTTCATATACGGTCTTTCTATCTTCTTTGAATTCTTTTTGCTTTTTACGGATTTTTTTATACAGGGATATTACGAATATTTTTGGGGAGTTTATCCAAAAGCCGCATGGCTGCATCTTGTTTATTTATTCTTTTTGGCTTTGGGTTCTTCCAGGGTGGTATATCTTCTTTTTATCTCTTGGAGAAAGAGCAGAGAGGTTGATATTGTTAGATCAAAACAGATAAAACTTTTGCTAATCGGTTTTCTTATTTATTTTTCGGCCGCTTCTGATTTTTTAGTCAATTACGGGGTGGAATTCTATCCGGTCGGATTTATTTTTGTCTTGATCTGTATGTCTTTGATTGCTTACGCAATTTCCAAATATCATATGTTTGATGTAAAAATTATTTTGACGGAATTGTTTGTCGGGATTATGTCTGTTACCTCCTTAGCGGAATCTCTGCTTTTTTACGATTTTTGGTCTAAACTTTTCGGCTTTAGCGTTTTTATTATATTTTGTTTTATGGGCTTTTTGCTTATAAGATATACTACCCGAGAAGTTAAGGCTAAGGAATTTTTTGAGCAAAAGGTCCAAGAAAGAACTAAGGAGCTGGCTCTTGCGAATAAAGAGCTGCAAGAAAGTAACGACGAGCTGAAAAGATGGTACCAGCTAACCATAGGCCGGGAAGTGCGTATGGCCGAGCTAAAAGAGAAAATTAAGGAGATGGAGGGGGAAAGATAAAATGTTAATAATATATCTTACTATATCAAGTTTTATAAATGCCATTACCACGACTGTCTTGGGAATTTTAGTTTATATAAAAAACAGAAAAAATCTTTTAAATAAAACTTTTTCTCTTTTTTGCGCAAGCGTTGCCGCATGGTCATGGCCTTATTTTCTTTGGATGCTCATCGGCAAAACTCAAGAGTCGGCTCTTTTTTGGTCTACGGCTCTTAATGTAGGAGCTATTTTCACTCCGATTACTTATCTTCATTTTGTTTCTGTTTTCTTGAAAATATATGAAGAAAAAAAGAAGCTGATAAAAATCGGATGGATTTTTTCTTTACTGGTTTTTATAACAGGATTTACTCCTTTATTCATAAAGGGAGTTAGGCCCCAAGGTTTAATTGATTGGTATCCTGTCCCCGGTCCGGCCTACCATCCCTTCCTTTTAGTCTTTGGTATTTTTGTTTTTTATTGCTGGTATTTAATGTTTAAAGCATTAAAAAAGAATAAAGGAGAATCCGGGCTTCCGATAAGATATGTATTGATAGGAACATTGCTTGGTTTTACCGGCGGAGCCACTAATTTTTTAAATTTATACAATATTCCCATTCCTCCTTACGGACACGGCTTGGTAGTTTTTGTATTTATTTTTACCGGTTTGGCAATTTTGAAATATCATTTGTTTGAAATAAGAATAGTTTTGACCGAGCTTTTGGTTTTTACCATAGCGGGAATTTCATTGGTTCAAGCTTTTCTCTTTCAGACTTTTTGGACTAAACTTTTAGGACTCGGAGTTTTTGGATTATTTTGCCTTATAGGCTATCTTTTAATTAAGAGTATGCACAAAGAGATTCAAGCCAAAGATGAGCTGGAACAGAAAGTCCGGGACCGCACCAAAGAGCTGCAAGAAAGTAACGACGAGCTGAAAAGATGGTACCAGCTAACCATAGGCCGGGAAGTGCGTATGGCCGAGCTAAAAGAGAAAATTAAGGAGATGGAGGGGAAGAAATAGCCATTTGTGCTATAATGGCTTTAATAATTATCAAATTTAGAAAATTAATATGATAGGCATAATATTCGGCTTTATTTTTATCGCCCTTGGGCTGGCAACCATGCTGAAGAGCGCGGGCTTAATAGAGATTAACCTTGATTTTGGCCTTATCCTTTGGGCTTTGTTCTTTCTGTTTATCGGCTTGAAATTAATTATAAAACCAAAGAAGAACCGCAGCCGTTTTTGGAGCTGGAAAAATTCTCCTTGCAGCTGTGAAAATTCCGATGCGATCTACGAGCAGAAAAATGATAATCAAAAATTTTAATTTTAAAAGATATGCCTAAAAAAGCAAAACAAGAAGAATTCAAAATTTCCGGCACAGAGCTTTTGAAAAAAGTCAAAGAGCTGGTTGCCGAAGGCAATGTCAGGAGAATTATTATTAAAAAAGAGGACGGAGAGGTTTTGATAGAAATTCCTTTGACGGTAGCCGTCGTTGGAACCGTTTTCGCTCCGGTTCTTGCCGCCATAGGCGCGCTGGCCGCTTTTCTTACCAGTTGTACGCTGATAGTGGAAAGAAGAGACTAAATTTAAAGGCATAAATTAAGCAAAAAAGCGGCGGGGCGGTTGACGCTGGCCGTTTTTTTGTTTCCGCTGTGGGAGAAACGCAGCTTGCTGCCGTTTATTCTATAGGCGATCCTCTCGCCGGAGAGCCGGGAGAAGGATTATTTTCTCATTGGTTTGTTAATCAAGGAATGCTTCAAGGCAATGCCAATATCCATGATTATGACCAGGATAGCGTAGTTATGGAGCCGAACCAAGTTACAGTTGAAGAAGCCTTTGACTACGCCGAACAAAATACCAGCGCCGTAAGGAGAAATCCGGTTATAATTGATAACTTTCAGAACGATTTGTTGTTGTAATAATGTTTGAATGTAAAACCCCTTGCCTTGCAAGGGGTTTTAATTTTATAAAGGAATTTACTTAAAAATAAGAAAAATGTTATAATCTTGTTATGGACGATTGTATTTTTTGCAAAATAATAAAAGGCGAAGTTCCGGCGGTAAAAGTTTACGAAGACGAAAAAACTTTTGCTTTTTTAGAGTTGAATCCTTTGGCCGAAGGGCACACCCTTTTAATTCCCAAAAATCATGCCAGTGATATTTTTGATATTGATTCGGAAGATTTAAAAGCCCTTGCCGCGGCGGCGAAAAAGATTTCGTTAAAGATGAAAGAAAGCTTTAAAGCTGAAGGAGTCAATCTTGTTCAGCGCAGCGGAAAGGCCGCGGAACAAGGAGTTTTTCATTTTCATTTGCATATTATTCCGAGAAAAGCCGGGGACAATATAGACATGGACAGGTGGTGGTTTGAGAAAGCGGACGCTTTCTCAATTGAAGACTTAAGAGAGACAGCCAAGAAAATTGTTTGGTAGAAAATTTCGTATCGGTATAATTGGTTAGGAGAAAAAGATATATGGCAAAAAATAAAAAAGAAAAGAAAAGAGAGCCAGTTAAAAAAGAGCCTTTGAGTCCAAAAGGCAAAGCTAAAAATTTGCAAAAAACAAGTTTTCAAAAACCTTTTTTGAAGAATAAAAAAAATAAATCAGCAAAGAAGCCGGCAAAGAAGATAAAATCAGAGAAACCAAGCTTGGCCGAGAAGGAAGAGAAATTTAGAGCGGACGCTTTGGAGGTGAAAAAAGTGGAAGTAAGAGTCGTTGGAATAGGCGGAGGAGGAGGAAATATTGTTTCGGAATTATCGCAAAGGCTGGCGGAATTTTCTTCCAAGAAAATAGATTTTGTAGCGGCCAATACCGATATGCAGGCCTTAAAAGCCGTTCCCAAAAGAGTAAATTCTTTTGCTTTTGGGAAAGAAATGACAAAAGGCTTGGGCACCGGCCGCAATCGTTTTGTAGGGGAAGCGGCGGCTAAAAAGGAAGAGGAAAGGATAAAGAATATTTTTTCGCCTCAAAAAGATTTGTTTATTTTGGTTTCTTCCTTGGGAGGAGGAACGGGAACCGGGGCGACTCCGGTTTTCGCCAAGATAGCCCATGATCTTAATTCAAAAACGCTTGGGATTTTTACTTTGCCTTTTGCTTTTGAAGGAAAAGACAAATTAAAATCAGCCCGCGAAGCTTTGGAGAAAATACAAAGCAATTTAAACGCTGTTTTGGTTCTTCCGAATGACAAAATTTTTCAATTAACAAAAGAGGAAACTCCCTTCCATACCGCGCTTTCTCTTTTGAACAGGCACATAGCAAATTCTTTGGAAGGCCTTTTGAGAGTGATCTATATCCCCGGACTTATCAATATTGACTGGGCGGACGTTAAAACCATTTTGGAAGGAAAGAGCCAAACAGCTTATTTGAATACTGCCCAAGTTTCGGCTTCAATTCCGGCTTTTTCAAAAGATTCTTCTTTGAAGGAAGATAAGTCTGCCGGTGAAAAATCTTTAGCGGATTCAAAAAAAGAAAAAAGAACGCTGGAAGATTTTGCCAAAGCGCTTTTAATAAGTCCGATTTTGGATTATAATTTTTCGCAAGCCGAGAATATTTTATTTAATATTGAAAGCTCTAAAAATATTTCCTTGGAACAGCTGATGGCTATTAGCGAAAAAATACATTCAACGGCTCCGCAAGCAAAAATAATCTTTGGACTGTCCCAGTCTCCAAATTTAAAGGATGTTATAAAAGCCACTATTTTGGCTACTGGCAGCGCTGAAAAAAAAGCCAAGAAGGCCATTTCCGGAAAGAAAAGAACAGCCAAAAAAATAAATAAAAAAAATAAAATAAATAAAAAAGAATCTGCCGATGCCGGCGATGAAAAAAAGGAAATAAACACCGAAGAAGAAGATGAAAAAGAGATTGAAAGAAAAATAAAAATAAGAAGAAACGCTCTTGAGATTAAAAAGGCGGAGAGGGAAGAAACCGAAAAAGAGGACGAGAAAGATAAAATTTTTGAAATACCGGCCTTTTTAAGAAGAGGGGACGCTGACAGCGGCCAGCCGGAAGAATAAATATTATTATGCAGAAACAAGTTATCAGAAAAGCGGTCTTTCCAATAGCCGGTTTGGCTACCCGTTTTTTGCCTTTATCAAAAGTTGTTTCCAAAGAATTAATTCCTTTGGTTGACAAGCCTCTGATACATTACACAGTAAAAGAAGCTATCAATTCCGGGATCAAAGAGATTATTTTTGTAACAAGGCCCAAGCAAAAGGATGTTTTGCAGTATTTCCAGCCGGACCTGAAACTGGAAAAAATATTGGCGGAAAAGAAAAAAGAAGAGAACGACTTGAAAGAAATTCAAACTATGGTAAAAGGCATCAATTTTTCTTTTGCCGCGCAAAAAGAGCCTTTGGGCGACGGAGACGCTGTTTTTCGCGCCAAAAAATTTATTGGAGACGAGCCTTTTGCCTTGTTTTTTTGCGACGATGTTATTGATTCGGAAGTTCCTGCTTTAAGCCAGCTTATAGAAGTTTTTAATACTTGCCAGCGGCCGGTAATAGCTTTGAAGCAGCTGCCTGCGGAAAAAATTTACCACTATGGGGTTGTCAATGTGGAAAAAATAGCAAATTGTTTTTATAAAATTAAAAATATGGTTGAGAAGCCGAAAGAGGGACAAGCGCCTTCTAATTTGGCCATTGTCGGCCGTTACATTTTAACTCCGGATGTTTTTGATTATCTTAAGCCAAAGAAAAAAGCCCGAGGGCATGATATTTCCATCGTTAGCCCGACTCTCGGCAAAATGGCGATGGACGGCAAGGGAGTTTACGGCTATGAATTTAAAGGGGATTGGCTGGAATGCGGAGATAAAATGCGCTGGTTTTATTCTTTCCTGCATCTTGCCGTTAAGCATCCCAGCTTGGGAGAAGAAGTCAAAGCTTGCTTAAAAAAGCTTAAATATTAAGGCATGATCAGCTACGATTTGATTATTATCGGCGGAGGACCCGCAGGCATTACCGCCGGCATATATTCCGCAAGACGAAAATTAAAAACCTTGCTGATAACCAAAGATTTTGGAGGCCAAATTGCGCATAAGACGGTAAAAATAGAAAATTATCCCGGTTTTGAGCAAATTTCCGGCAGAGATTTAATTGAAAAACTGAAAAACCATTTTAATTTTTACGGCGTTTTGGTTGAATTTGAAGAGATTGTTGAGATGTCTAAATCCGACAATCTTTTTTTAGTTAAAGGGAAAGACGGCGTTTTTTCATCTAGGGCGGTAATAGTCGCTTCAGGGGCTGTTCCGAGATTTTTAAACATTCCGGGAGAGAAAGATTTTATCGGCAGAGGAGTAAGCTATTGCACCGCTTGCGACGGCCCGATGTTCAGTGAAAAAAATATTGTAGTCGTAGGCGGAGGCAACGCCGGATTTGAAGCCGCTATTTTTTTGGCTAATTACGCCAAAAAAATCTTTATTTTAGAGTCAAAAGACGCGGTAGGAGCGGATGCGGCCAATCAAGAAAAAGCGGCATCTTTAGGAAAAATAGAAATAATCACAAATGCCGCCATCAAAGAAATTGCCGGCAAAAATTTTGTTGAAAAAATTATTTACAAAGATTCCGCCGGCGAAGAAGAAAAGGAGATAAAATGCGAGGGAGTATTTATTGAGGCCGGATATCGGCCGGCTTCATCTTTTGTCAAAGAAGATTTGGCTGATTTCAACAGCCGAAAAGAAATAATGGTTGATTTTGAGACCTTAAAGACAAAAACGCCAGGACTGTTTGCCGCCGGCGATGTTAATGCCGGTAAAGACAAGCAAATTATTATTGCCTGCGGACAGGGAGCCAAGGCCGCGCTGGAGGCATATAATTATTTGCAAGAGGCGGAGAAAGAAAATAAAATATAAATAGAAGGAATTTTTGATTTTCAATTTTTGAAATAGTGGATTGGTTTGAAAATGTTTTTTAAAAATTAAGAAATTAGAATTTGTTTAAAAATTTATAATGAAAATACTATCTTTAAAAGCCAGAGAAATATTGGATTCTCGCGGAAACCCTACGGTTGAAGTTGAGCTGAAAACGCAAAAGGGCGAATTTGTTTCAGGAGCTCCTTCCGGAGCTTCAACAGGAATACACGAGGCAGTTGAATTAAGAGACGGCGGAGCCCGCAGAGGAGGATTGGGGGTTCTAAAGGCGATAAAAAATATAGAGGAAATTATTGCGCCAAAAATTGAAGGGAAAGAAATTTCCTCTCAAGAGGAAATAGACGGTTTGATGCTGGAATTGGACGGCACCGATAATAAATCAAAGCTCGGAGCCAATGCCATAGTGGCTGTTTCAATGGCCGCTTGCCGCGCCTTGGCTGCGGAAAAAAATATTCCTCTTTACCAATTCATCAACGAATTATTTAATCAAAAAAGAGAGCAGCCCTTATCTCTTCCGAGTCCTTGCTTTAATGTTATCAACGGCGGAGCTCATGCGGGAAACGATTTGGACGTGCAAGAGTTTATGGTTGTTCCTCAAGCAAGTTCTTTTGCCGAAAATTTGGAGATAGGAGCGGAAGTTTATCGCGAACTGAAAAACGCCTTAAAGAACAAAATGGGGCCTTCAGCAGTCAATGTTGGAGACGAAGGAGGCTTTGCCCCTTCTTTAGAGTATCCAGAAGAAGCTTTGGACATTATCTTGGAAGCGTCGGAAAAGAAAGGGTTGAGACAAAAAATCAAGTTTATTTTGGATGTTGCGGCTTCTCAATTTTTTGAAGAAGGAAAATATAAGACAAAAATGGGAGCTTTTGGAGGAGAAGATTTCGCTGATTACTATTGCGACTTGATTTCCAAATATCCGATTATAGGGATTGAAGATCCTTTTGCTGAAGATGATTTTGGCTCATGGACGATTTTAAAATCAAAACTGTCCGATTTTGGAACAATAATCGTAGGAGACGATCTGACGGTAACAAATCCCGAAAGAATTAAAATGGCGGCGGACAAAAAATCTTGCGATGCCATAATTTTGAAAATTAACCAAATAGGAACGATAACCGAGGCTTTGGCCTCCGCTGAATTGGCCAAAAGATTGGGATGGAAAATAATAGTTTCTCATCGGTCCGGAGAAACAGGAGATGACTTTATTGCCGATTTGGCCGTAGGAATCGGCGCGGAATTTATAAAATCCGGCGCTCCGGCCAGAGGGGAAAGAGCCGCAAAATATAACAGGCTTTTAAAAATAGAATCAAAAATAAGACAATAAAACTATGAATTTATTGCCATCTTTTGTCCTGCAGGTTTTAACGATCTTTCTTTGGTCGGGAACGATTTTAAGTTTGTTTTTCGGCGCATTTACATGGACAAGGAACAAAAAATCTTTAATTAATATCCTTTTTGCTTTTGTTTCTTTTTCCGTTGCGATTTGGCTGGGCGCCAGCGTGCCGATGCTGAATAGCTGCCGAGTAAAAGAAGCGGCTTACTTTTGGGACAAAGTGGTTTATTGCGGAGTGGTTTTTATCCCTATTTTTTTACTGCATTTTTCATTGGTTTTAGGAAAAGAAAAAAATAAAATATACAAAATTATTGTTCCTTTGGGATACGTAATCGCAACTATTTTTTTGTTTTCAATTTGGTTTTTCCCGCAATTTTTTATCAAAGGCCTTTTTGTTTACAAATGGGGATGCCACAGCATAGCCCAGCCCGGACACAATTATTTTCTTGCTTATTTTGTCGGCTATCTGCTTTTGTTTTTTTATAAAATTTTCCGTCTTTGGAGGACTTCAAGAGATCCGGACATAAAAACCCAAAGCAAATATATCTTTTATTCGTTCTTGTTCCTTTTTGCCAGCTCTTTGGCTTTTCTGCCGGGCTATCAAATTCCCGTTTTTCCGATAGCCTATGTTTTTCCCTTGATTTGGATTCTTATCCTTACTTACGCCATTACCCAGCATAATCTGTTGAGCGCGAAAGTTATTATTATAGATGTGCTTGCCGCTTTGGTTATTTTTACGGTTTTGGTTTATGTCATGCTGTCCGGCGGAACGGAAGACATAATTGTCAGACTTGCTTTTCTGTCTTTGATTTTCTTTTTTGCCAGCTTGGCCGTTAGGGGAGTTCATCGCGAGATGAACGAAAAAGAAAGGCTTAATGCGATAGTCGCAGAGAGGACCAAGGATCTTGAACAGGCCAAAAAAGTGGCGGAAGATCGCGCCGCCGAGCTGGAAAGATGGTATAACGCTACAATCGGCAGAGAAGTAAGAATGGCCGAGCTTAAGGAGAAGATAAAAGAACTGGAAAAAAATAATTTGGAAAAAAATTAAAACAGCATTATAATATTATTATGCCGTATAAAATTTTATTAGCGGAAGACGACCCTTTTTTAATTGATATTTATTCAACCAAATTCAAGAGCGTTGGATTTGATTTGAGTTTGGCGGAATCCGGAGACCAGGTCTTGGCAAAGCTTAAAGAATCCAAGCCGGATCTTTTGCTTTTGGATATTGTTTTGCCTGGAATATCAGGCTGGGAAGCTTTGGCGGAAATCAAAAAAGACCCCCAATTCAATTCGTTAAAAGTTATAGTGCTCTCTAACTTAGGGCAGAGAAGCGAAGTGGAAAAAGGCATAGAAATGGGAGCTGACGGATATTTGATTAAAGCTCATTATACCCCGACTCAAATAGTTGAAGAGATTAACAAGATTTTAGACAAGAAGGCGGAATGAAAATTTTTTTAATAGTCATAGACGGGATGGGAGACCAGCCTGTTCCCGAGCTTGGAGGCAAGACGCCTTTAGAGGCCGCCTTTAAGCCGAATTTGGACACTATGGCCAGCCATGGCATTTGCGGGCTTGTTAATCCTTTTTTAGCTCCCGGAGAAGATAAAGCAACTTCGGAAGGCGCCCATATAGGGCTTTTTGGTTATCAGGATTATTTTTTGGGAAGAGGGCCTTATGAGGCGACCGGATTGGGGATGAAATTAAAAAACGGCGATGTCGCTTTGCGCGCCAATTTTGCTTCGGTCAACAGCGAGATGGAGATTATAGACCGCCGCGCGGGACGGATTGAAAAAACCGAAAAATTAATTGACTCTTTGAATAACATAAAAATAGACGGAGTGAAATTTTTAATCAAAAAAGCGCTGGGGCATAGGGCTGTTTTGGTTTTAAGGCCGAAAAAGGGGCTGGAATTGTCAGCGAACATTTCAAAGGGAGATCCTAAAAGAGTAGGAGAAAAGCCTCTTGAGATAAAACCGATGGATGAAACAGCCGAAGCGGCTTTTACCGCAAAAACTCTGAACGCTTATTTGAATAAAGCCCACCAAATATTAAAAGACCATATTGTCAATCAAAAGAGAATTTGCAAAGGAGAAGTTTCCGCCAATTATCTTTTGACTCGGGGCGCCGGACAATTGAAGTCCGTTCCAAGCTTCAAAGAAAGATACGGATTAAAAGCGGCTTGCGTTGCCGGAGGAGGGCTTTATAGGGGGATTGCGGAAATATTGGGAATGAAATTGGTAAGTGTCCGCGGAGCCACCGCAAGAACCGATACGAACTTGAAAGGCAAAATCTCTGCGAGCATCAAGGCCTTGAAAAAATATGATTTTGTTTTTTGCCACATCAAAGCGGCAGACAGCCTGGCCGAAGACGGGAAATTTGCGGAAAAAAAGAAATTTATTGAAAAAATTGACGAGAATCTGTTTCCGCTTCTCGGTCTTAAAAATGTTTTGACTCTTATTACCGGCGATCACAACACTTCCTGCGTTTTGAAATCTCATTGCAACGACCCCGTGCCGTTTCTGCTTTGGGGAGGAGGATGGGACAAAAAAGTTTTGTTTTTTTCGGAAAAAGAATGCGTAAAGGGAAGCATGGGAAGGTTCAATCAGGAAGAATTGCTTAGAAAAGTTCTTGTTTTAAAAAATAATTAAATTATAATAACAATATGGAAAATCCGAGAATAAGAATTTTTTCCACTCCAAGCTGTCCCTATTGCTATACTTTAAAGGAATTCCTAGCAAAGAAGGGATTTTCTTTTGAAGATATAGACGTAGGAAAAGACGAATCGGCCCGCCAGCTTTTGCTTGAAAAAACGGGGCAGATGGGCGTGCCGGCAATTGCGATAGGAGAAGAATTTATCGTTGGCTTTGAGAAGAAAAAAATCTGTGAGTTATTGGATATAAAATAATAAATAAAACGAAATCCCAAAGACCAAATCCCAAAGACCATCAAAATTCTAATTTCCAAAATCCCAAGAGGAGCAATTGGCCATTAGGGTTTAGGATTTAATTGGTCATTGGTCATTAAGTTTTGGGACTTAGATTTAAAGTTATGCCAATTAAAGTTGCGATTAACGGTTTCGGCCGTATTGGCCGCGCGGTTTCAAAAATATTGACGGATAATCATCCGGACGTCCAAATAACGGCGATTAACGATTTGACCGAATGTAATGCTTTAGTTCATTTGATAAAGTTTGATTCCGTTTACGGCAAATATTCCAAGCCGGTATCGGCTAGAGACGGGAGAATAAAGATAGGAGATTCTGAAATAAAGACTTTTGCCGAGAGCGATCCTGCCAAATTGCCTTGGAAGGACTTGGGCGTGGATATCGTTTTGGAATGTACGGGGAAATTCACCAAATACGAGGATATGATGAAACATATCCAAGCCGGAGCGAAAAGAGTTATCGCTTCCGCTCCATCCAAAACCCCCGATCAGGTTCCTTCTTTCCTTCTCGGTATCAATGCTGATCAGTTTGATCCGGAGAAAGACCAAGTTATGGATATGGGTTCTTGCACTACCAATTGCTTGGCTCCCGTGGCCAAGGTTTTGGACAGGGAATACAAAATTGTAAAAGGATTTATGACAACGACACACGCTTATACTAATGACCAGAAAATTTTGGATGTGTCGCACAAAGACTTAAGAAGGGCGAGAGCCGCCGCGATAAATATTATCCCCACAACAACCGGAGCGGCAAAGACCATAGGCAAAGTGATTCCGGAATTAAAAGGGAAGCTTGACGGAATAGCCTTGCGCGTTCCGGTCCCTACGGTGTCGGTCGTAGATTTGGTTTGCGAAGTGGAAAAAAGCACTACTGCGGAAGAAGTTAATTACGCTTTTAAAAAGGCTTCGCAGGAAGAAGCCTTGCAGGGAATTTTCGGGGTGGAAGACGCTCCTTTGGTTTCTTCCGATTATGTCGGCTCTTCTTTTTCTTCGGTAGTGGATTCTCCGATGACTATGGCTAATGACAATTTGGTAAAAGTAATAGCTTGGTATGACAACGAATGGGGATATGCCTGCCGTTTGGCCGAATTTGTTGAATATGTAGGAAGGAAAAAATAACTCCCAAAGATCAAACCCATCCAAAAAATACACAGGTGCCACCTGTG
>JAQTVQ010000019.1 GCA_028706715.1 Minisyncoccota bacterium
CCCGCATTTTGGGACATTCCCAAAAATTCTGCGACGCCCGGCCTTCGGCCGGGTTTTGTTTTGGCCGGATTACCCCCCCGTTTTTCAATGTAATTCCACGGCGAGGCGGCGGTCGGTAATTTTGCGGTTCAAACCGACTTTTAGGAGAAAATTTTGCATTTCGGCAAAATTTTCGCCGGAAGCTATATTTTGAGCTTGATTTGCTTCTAAAATCCATTTTTTGGTGAGTTCAAATCAACGATCACCCTTCAACCGGAGATCATCGATTATCTTTCTTTTCCCGCATTGGAAGCCCCGTCGGTCAGATTTTAGAGTGTTAATTGCGCGGGTTTGACTTGTTGGGGCCTTTTTCATATAATAAATTTATAATTTAATAAGCTTGTTTTTTGGCGATTGCTATGCCTACCAACCATAGTTTATCCTTTTTCAAGGACTAAGCCGAAGCAAGCGAAAAGCTGTCCGGGTTATATAATCCGGGAAGCTGAGTGGAACCGCGCGGTTAAGCCTCGTCTCAGCCCATCAAGTAAAATTGATGATTTGAGACGAGGTTTTTTGCAAATAAAATTAATTATAAAAATATAAGCGATATGGAAGAACAATCAAAAAAAAATATTTTACGCCATTCAACGGCTCACATATTGGCGGCCGCTGTTTTGGAAATATTTCCTGAAGCCAAATTTGCCATCGGGCCAAGCATTGAAAACGGCTTTTATTATGACTTTGACCTGCCTAGATCTTTGAACCAGGAAGACTTGCCGGAGATTGAAAAGAGAATGAAGAAAATTATTGAAAAGAATTTAAAATTTGAAAGAAAAGAAATCTCCGCGAGAGAAGCGATAGATTTTTTTAAGAATAAAAATCAGCCATATAAAGTTGAACTGATTGAAGATTTGGCCAAGGACGAAAAAGCTGAAAAAGTCACGCTTTATTCTCTCGGTGATTTTGTTGATCTATGCCGCGGACCCCATTTGGAGTCTTCCGGCAAGGTGAACAAAAAAAGCTTTAAGCTAATGAAAACAGCCGGAGCTTATTGGAAAGGGGACGAAAAAAATAAAATGCTTCAGCGCGTTTACGGCACCGTATGGGAGAACGAAGAAGAGCTTGAAGATTATTTGAAAAAATTGGAAGAAGCGGAAAAGCGCGACCATAGAAAGCTGGGCAAAGAATTGGATCTTTTTCATATAGACGAACAAGTCGGACTCGGCTTGATTCTTTGGCATCCCAAGGGGGCGATGGTCTGGAGAATGATTGAAGATTTTTGGTATCAGGAGCATATGAAAAAAGGATATGATCTCGTCCGTTCTCCCCATATAGGAAACCGCAGGCTTTGGGAACAGTCAGGGCATTGGGGTTTTTATTCGGACAGCATGTATCCGCCCTTGGAAGCGGGGCAATCCCTAGAAGACTTAAAGGCGGGGGAAAAAGTGGGAGAGTCGGAGCAATACCTGCTTAAGCCTATGAACTGTCCCTTTCATATTGCCATTTACAAAAACTCTCCCCATTCTTACCGCGAGCTTCCGATGCGCTGGGCTGAAACAGGAACTGTTTACCGTTTTGAAAAGAAAGGGGAGCTTTCCGGACTAACCAGAGTGAGAGGGTTTACTCAAGACGATGCCCATATTATTTGCCGCAAAGACCAGGTTGAAAGCGAGCTGGAAGAAGTGATAGATTTTATTTTGCATATTTACAAGGCGTTTGGCTTTGATGAGAACTCCGTAAAAGTTTATTTGTCTTTGCGCGACCCCGAAGCCAAAAACAAATACGCCGGAGATGACGCCGGTTGGGAATTTACGGAAGACGTGCTAAGGAAGGCCGCTCAAAACAAAAAACTTCCTTTTACGGAAGAAAAAGGAGAGGCCGCTTTTTACGGGCCGAAATTGGATTTCAAAATTAAAGATGTTTTGGGAAGAGAATGGCAGTGTTCCACTTTGCAGTTTGATTTTAATTTGCCTGAGAAATTTGAGATGTCTTTTGTAAACGATAAGGGAGAACAGGAAAAACCTTATGTTTTGCATCGCGCCTTATTCGGATCTTTTGAAAGATTTATAGGCCTTTTAATTGAGAATTATGCCGGGGCTTTTCCGGCTTGGCTGGCGCCGGAGCAAGTTTGGGTTTTGCCCATTGCCGAGCGCCATCAAGAATATGCGGATAAAATTGCAAGAAAGTTGAAAGAAGAAAACATCCGCGTTGTCGTGAAGGGAGAAAGCGAAACTGTCGGAAAGAAAATTCGCGCCGGCCAAATGCAAAAAATTCCTTATCTGCTCGTAGCGGGAGACAAAGAAATAGAAGCTGAAGGCGTAGCCGTCCGGGACAGGACAAAAGGGGACTTGGGAACGATTTCTTTGGAAGAATTTATTTCCAAAATAAAAAAAGAAATCAAAGAAAAAAAATAAAGGAATTCTAGATCCCTCAAAAATTGGCAGAAAAATTTCTGCCAATTTTTATTTTAACCTTTACAGAGGCCGGGCCTCTGTTTTTAGCTGTTGACAGAATATTATTTTTGTGTTATTTATAAAAACATAAAGGTCCAAACCAAAACGGACCTTCTAAGAGGGAGGGGGCCCCAAAGGAGGAGGTCCAAAAAAAGATATGTTTGAGAATGTGAGGAAAATGATCCTCCAGCACTCCATTCCTATGGTAGCGCTGATCTCCTTAGCTTATTACGGAGGCGACCGGCTATACATCAATTGGATGTATAGTAAATGCGAGGGTTTAAAAGAATATTTTATTATTCTCGCAATTACGGCTGTTGTCGCCGCTGTTCTCAATGCTTCGCATTGGGGAAAACGCCCGGGAGGAGGAAATCCTAACTACCAGGGAAACAGACAGTAGGAATTGTTAGCTTTTTGTCTCATTCGCCCTCAAATGAGACTTATGGGTTTCTTAAAGAAACCTTTATGGGAGAGAAATCTCCTTCATATGGGTGAGAGGTATGACACGTTCATGCCTCTCGCCTTCACACTTTTATTTCAGCCTTTAAGGGCTTTTTTTATTATTGATAATCCCCAGATTTCGGGTTGCTTTTAAGCTTAAAATCGGGTAAAATGATAATGTTTTCTTATCTATAGATTTTATTAAAAGCAAGCTAAAAAAGACTTAATCCAGTATATAAACCGGCCTTAAAGGGCAGGAAGAATATTAAATTATGGCTGAAGAAAAAAAACAGAAAAAAGAAAAAAATGCCTATAGGGCAAAAGACATTGAAATATTGGAAGGTTTGGAGCCGGTGCGTAAAAGGCCGGCTATGTATATCGGATCAACAGGCCCCGAGGGTTTGCATCATCTTATATACGAAATCGTTGATAACGCCATTGACGAAGCTATCGCGGGGCATTGCAGTCAAATAGATATTGCGCTTCTTCCGGGAGAAAGAGTCCAAATAAAAGACAATGGCAGGGGAATTCCCGTAGATATTCACCCTAAAACCAAGAAATCGGCGCTGGAAACCGTTTTAACCACATTGCATGCCGGAGCGAAATTTGAAAATAAAACTTACCAAGTTTCGGGAGGGTTGCACGGGGTAGGCAGTTCCGTTGTCTGCGCTTTATCAACTTTTATGCGCGCTGAAGTTTGCCGGGACGGGGAAAAATACATGCAGGAATACAAATACGGCAAACCGCAGGCTCAAGTTAAAAAGATAGAGAAGTGCGCCAAAAAAGAAACAGGGACGGCCATCATGTTTGACGCTGATCCGCAGATTTTTCATGAGGTGAAATATAACCGCAACACTCTTCTAAGCCATTTCCGCCAGCAGGCATATCTTATTAAAGGAATCAGAATAAATTTCAGCGATTTAAGAGACAAAGACAATCCTTTTGAATACCGCTTTTATTTTGAAGGGGGAATCGCTTCTTATTTAAAATACCTTACAAAAAACGACGAACCCATTCATTCTAACTTTTTCTATGTTTCGGGAGAAAAAAACGGCATATTGGTGGAAACGGCTTTTTGCTATACCGATGAATATGAAGTTTCCGAAAACAGTTTTGCCAACAATATTTATAATCCGGAAGGAGGAACCCACTTAACGGGCTTCAGATCCGCTCTTACCAGGATAATCAACGATTATGCCAAAAAAGAAGGGTTTTTAAAAGAATCGGAAACGAATTTGTCCGGAGAAGATGTCCGCGAGGGATTAACCGCTGTTGTTTCCATTAAAATCAGAGAGCCTCAATTTGAAGGACAGACAAAAATGAAGCTAGGCAACCCGGAAGCCAGGACAGCCGTTGAAAGCGTTGTAAACGAGGCAATGGCGAAATTTTTTGAAGAGTATCCTCAAGACGCAAAAACAATCGTCAACAAATGCGTTTTGTCGGCCAAAGCAAGAAGAGCCGCTAAAGCCGCAAAGGATACGGTTCTAAGAAAAGGAATTTTAGAAGGATTGAGCTTGCCCGGAAAGCTGGCCGACTGCAGTTCCCGCCGGCCGGAAGAAAGCGAAATATATTTAGTGGAGGGAGACTCCGCCGGAGGCTCCAGCCGCCAGGCCAGGGATCGCAGGTTTCAAGCAATCTTGCCTTTAAGGGGAAAGATTTTAAATGTTGAAAAAGTGAGGCTGGACAGGGCCTTGGAATCTAAAGAAATAAAATCTTTGGTAATCGCGATGGGAACGGCCATTTCCGACGACTTCAACATAGAAAAGCTAAGATATCATCGGATTATTATAATGACGGATGCCGATTCGGACGGTAATCATATCAGGACGCTATTGTTAACCTTGTTTTTCCGATACTTTAAATCAGTGATTGAAAAGGGCTATTTATATATTGCCCAGCCGCCTTTATACAAAATCCAAAGCGGCAAAGAAGTAAAATATGCTTTTGACGACGAAGCGAAAGAAAGAATTTTAAAAGAATTTAAAAACCGTTCTTGCTCGGTGCAGAGATATAAAGGTCTTGGAGAAATGAACGCCCCCGAGCTTTGGGAAACGACAATGGATCCGAAAAGCCGCATCTTGCTTCAAGTAACAATTGATGACGCGCAGGCCGCGGATGAAGTTTTTGATATGCTTATGGGGAAGCAAGTGCCTCCGAGAAAGAAGTTTATCCAGCTTTACGCTAAAAAGGTTAAAAATTTGGATATATAGAGGCGCAAATTGACATTTTGCCTTTATTTTGTTATTTTCTATCTATTATGAGCTCAAATCCCACTAATAAAATATCGTCGTTTTTTGGAGAAATTAAAACGGAAGTTAAAAAAGTAAGCTGGCCGACCCGCCGGGAAGTTTTGAATTATACTTTGATTGTTCTGATTGCTTCAATAGGCGTGGCAATATTTTTGGGAGGACTGGATGTCCTTTTCCAAAAAGCCTTGAGCTATATATTATTAAATCTACCAAGATAAAAGACTATCAATTATGGCAAGACAACAAATATCACAAGAAAGAAGATGGTATGTATTGCATACTTACTCCGGATACGAAGACGCCGTTGCGAGCAGCCTTAAGCAAAGGATTGAGTCTTTTGGAATGGAAGATAAAATCTTTAACGTGATAGTTCCGAAAGAGCAGAAAATCAAAATCAAAAACGGCAAAAGAAAAACCGTGGAAGAAAAAATTTATCCCGGCTATGTTTTGGTGGAAATGGTTGTTACCGACGATTCTTGGTATGTTGTCAGAAACACTCCCAATGTTACGGGATTTGTCGGAGCGGGAACAATGCCTATCCCGGTTTCCGAAGTTGAGATAAAAGAGCTTAAGAAAAGAACAGGGCAAGAATCTCCCAAGTATAAAATTGAGTTTAAAATGGGAGACAACATTAAGGTGGTGGACGGTCCGTTTAAGGACTTTGACGGAAAGGTTTCCGAAGTGGACAGGGAAAGAGGCAAAGTCAAGGTTATGATCAATATGTTTGGCCGCGACACTCCCGTGGAAATAGACTCGTTGCAAATTAAAAAAATCTAAAAATAATTATTCTTAAAAATCAAGTGGCCAAAAAATCTTTAAGATAATTTGGAATCTTGCTCTTGAGAATTAAAAAGATGGCAAAGAAAATAAAATCAATCGTTAAAATACAAATCAAGGCCGCCAAGGCGACTCCTGCGCCTCCTATCGGTCCTTCTTTGGCTCCTCATGGCATTAATATCGCTGATTTCTGCAAGAAATTCAACGACGCCACTAGAGAAATGGGAGAATTTATTATCCCCGCCGAAATTACCGTTTATGAAGACAGGACCTATGAATTTATTTTAAAACAGCCTCCGGTAGCTGATCTGTTAAAGAAAGCCATAGGGATTGAAAAGGGATCGGGCAAGCCGAATACCGTTAAGTGCGGAAAGATAACAAAGGATCAAATAAAAAAAATAGCGGAGCAGAAGCTTCCGGATTTAAATACTACTGATATTGAAGCCGCGATGAGGATAGTTGAAGGGACGGCTAGAAATATGGGAATAGAAGTGAAATAGACAATACAAAAAGACAAACAAAAGGCCTGCAGAAATGCAGACTTTTTGTTTAATTGGCTGGAATGTAAAATGTAAATATCAAAATGTAAAATTATGGTATCCTGCCAGCGGCGGGATTATCTATTTCGTTTTTAGACATTTTGAAATTTTAAATTTTCATTTTTCATTTTTCATTTTGATTTTTCAATTTTACATTATTTAATGACAACATCCTTTTTTTGTTTTACAATTGTATCATGGCGGCAAAAAATAAAAGAGGCAAATTTATCGTTTTAGAGGGAATTGACGGAGCAGGGGTAGAAACCCACGGTAGGCTTCTAACCGATTATTTAAGAAAGAACCGTTTAAGAGTGGAAAGGCTTTATTATCCCGATTATGAAGGCCCGATAGGCAAGATGATACACGATTATCTTCATAAGTCTTTTAATCTTTCTCCGGAGGTCCAATTTCTTGTTTATACTGCTGATTTTGTTAAAGATAAAGAAAAGCTGAAGAAATGGCTGGAGCAGGGGAAAATTATCGTTTCCGACCGTTATTTCAGCTCAACTCTTGCTTATCAAAGCATTCAGGGAGTTTCCCTTAAAAAATCCCTGCAGATGGCAAAAGCCCTGGAACTGCCAAAGCCCGATTTGGTAATTTATATTGATATTTCTCCGAAAGTCTCAATGGAAAGGAAGCTTAAAGAAAAAAACAGCCTTGACCGCAACGAGAATAATGAAAAGCTCTTGAGAACAGTAAGAAATTTTTATAAAGAACTTGCCAAAGATAAAACTTTTGCCAAATGGATTGTTTTGAACGGAGAAAGACCGATTGAGGAAATCTTTGAGGAGATAAAAAAGAAACTTCCTTCGGACTTAAAGGCAAGTTTAAAAAGAAAAGCAAGTTAACATGCATAACATAAGAAAGAGCTAGGCCTTTCAGGGATTATAGACAGGATAAATTTAAAAATAAACAGAACTGTGCTATAAATATTAAAAGATTATGGAAATACTTAATAAAATAGACCATACAAACATAAAAGAGGAAGCTTCAAAAGAGGATATCATCAGAACCTGCCAAGAAGCTAAGAAATACGGTTTCAGGGGCGTTTGCGTCAGAACTAAATGGGTCAAGACAGCCCAAAAAGAATTGGCCGGATCGGGAATCAAAGTCGTTTGCCTTATAGATTCTCCCATCGGCGATTCTTCTCATGCCAAAAGATTGGAAATGGTAAAAAAGGCGATAAAAGACGGCGCTGACGATATTGATATAGTAATGTCTCTCCCTGACGCAAAGCATGGAAAGTGGGGTAATATTTTAAAAGACCTAAAACCTGTTTGTAAATTAAAAGACACAAAAGTTATTATAGGTTCCGGCTATTTGACCGATGATGAAGTGGTGCAGGCGTCTAAAGTTGTGAAAGAGGCGGGAGCTATTTGCGTTAAAACGGCGACAGAAAAAGATCCGTTGGAAAATTCGGAATTGGCGGAGAAAGCAAAACATTTAAAGCTAATGCGCCAAGCGGCTCCCGGATTGCTTATCAAAGCTTCTGGAAATGTAAAAAGCTTAGCTGACGCCCAAATGATGGTTGAAATGGGGGCTGATATTATCGGCACCAGTTCAGGGGCGACGATTGCAAAAATTTTAAAATAATATTTCTTTTATGTTAAAACCGACCATTGGCTTGGAAATTCACGCCGAATTGAACACTGCGTCTAAAATGTTTTGTTCGTGCAAGAACGAACCGGATCCCAAAAATCCCAACATTAATATTTGTCCGATTTGCATGGGGCATCCCGGAACTTTGCCGACTATTAACCAAGAAGCGATAAAGAAAGTCATCAAAACGGGCATGGCTTTGAATTGTTCAATTCCTCTTCATTCCAAGTTTGACCGCAAGAATTATTTTTATCCAGACCTTCCAAAAGGATACCAGGTTTCTCAATATGACGAGCCTCTTTGTGAAAAAGGGGAACTGGAAGTGAAAGTTCCGGCGAATAAAGAAAAAGGAAATGCGGCTTATCCAAAAAACATTCGTGTCAGGCGCGTTCATATGGAAGAAGACACCGGCCGCCTTTTACATCCGGATGGAGCAGATCATTCGCTGGTTGATTTCAACCGCGCTGGAGTGCCCTTGATGGAATTGGTAACCGAACCGGATATCCGTTCCGCTGTTGAAGCTCGTTGTTTCGCGGAAGAACTGCAATTGATTTTAAGATATATTGATGTTTCTTTTGCCGATATGGAGAAGGGGCAGATGAGGGTGGAAGCTAATATTTCCTTGTCCGAAGTTAAAGACGGTAAACTGCCGGAGAACGAAAAAGAGATGGGAATAAAGGTTGAAATTAAAAATCTTAATTCTTTCAAGGCTGTTGAGAGAGCGATAGACTATGAAATAAAAAGACAGGCAAAAGCCTTGGAAAAAGGGGAAAAGATTATTCAGGAAACTCGCGGCTGGGACGAGATTAAAGGAAAGACTTACAGCCAGCGCGAGAAAGAGGAGGCGAAAGATTACCGATATTTTCCCGAGCCTGATTTACCTCCGATGGATCATTCAGAAGAATTTTTAAGAGAAATTAAATGTTCCATTTTGGAATTGCCTGCGCAAAAGCGCCAACGCTTGGCTGTTGAATACGGCTTGAACGAAATAGAAGCGGAGGCTTTTGTCCAAAACAAAGAATTAAGCCGTTATTTTGAAAAAACCGTATCCGAGTTGAGCCAATGGGTTGATGAGACTAACGGACAAGATAAAGTCGGACAGGAAGAGCTGTTAAAGCTTTCCAAGCTTTGCTCCAATTATTTGCTTACAGATATTCAAGGGCTTTTGAACGGCGAGTCTATTGCAAGGCCCGAATTTTTAATTACTCCCGAAAATTTTGCCGAACTGGTTTGTCTTATTCATCAAGGAAAAATTTCTTCCAAGATTGCCAAAACAGTTTTGTTGGAAATGTATGACACCGGAGCCGATCCTTCCCATGTTATTGAGTCAAAAGGCTTAAGCCAAATTTCCGATTCGTCGGAGATAAAAGAAATTATTAAAAAAGTTATTGAAGAAAATCCAAAACCGGTGGAAGATTACAAGCAGGGGAAAGAAGCTTCATTCCAGTTTTTGATAGGTAAAATAATGGCCGCTTCCAGGGGAAAAGCTAATCCGGAAATAGCCCGCCAAGTCTTGAAAGAATCTCTTAAATAATTTAGCCAAAAATACTTAAAAAGCCCTATAATAAAGGGCTTTTTAAGTTTAATAAAGAGCTGTGGAGCACTGCTATTGACAGATATTTTAAATAGTTTATAATTTATATATAGATACTTTCTTTTCTGCGGGGACTCGGCATCCCTTAACCAAATTAACGGGAAAGTGTCTGGCTATAGGAGCAATCTATAGTCCATTCTTTTAAAATATATGGAAAAGTTTTTGATTCTAGGAATGATAGTCCCGGCTCTTGATTTTCAAGAGGCTGGGAAAAAAGCTCTGCAGCTTTTGCAGAGCAAAAAAACTTTCAAGCCTCGGCTTGGAAGAAAAAGTTATTTCCGCTCTAAAAATAGAGTGGAAATAATTCCGGTAGAAAATATCTCTACTGGGGAAATGGACACTGTCCAATTTCCCCAATTTGCCTAGATACCTATATAAACCCATTGATGCTCCAATGGGTTTCTGCTTTTTATATCAGTCTCCGTCCCTTAATGGGCGGATTTTTGTTTGACAAAAAAAAGATTTGGAACTAGAATTAATTTTTACTTAGCCAAAGGTCGTCTCTTTTCGGACGCCTTGGAATAAGGCGTTCTTTAACATTAAAAAAGGGATTGAAAATTGTTTTGCCTGCATCTTTAAAAAAATCAAAACATGTCAAATAAAAAAAAGAGAAGACTTGAATCTGTTTCTGTGGGTGTTGAGTTTATTGACCTCCAAAGAAAACCGAGGAAAGCGATTTTTTGCTCAAGAAGACAAAGCAAGATTTTAAAATGTATCAGAAAAGAGCTTAGAAAAAGAGGAATAATCGCCCGCGAAATCACCAAATATCTAATAAGCTGCGGAGAAATAGAATGGAGACGCGATAAAAAAGGATTTGAATGCCTTCCCTAAAGCATGGCAGGATAAGGAATACGACAGAAAGGAATAACTTCCTTCTTAAACAGTCTTGCGCCGTAAACGGGCAAGACTGTTTTAATTACAGAGGCCGGGCCTCTGTAATTTTTGCTTCTTTTTGTCGGAGTTCTGCTTGTGCTGGAACGAAAGAGGGGTCTCTGTAAGGTTTAAGATCATTGACATTGGTAGATTCTGTTATATGCTGGAAATAAAGGTCGCTTGCAAAGGCTTTTAGCCTTGCGCATTTCTGTAACTTTAAAATATATGAGAAAAAGGAACAAGATTCTTCTTGCGTTTACGCTGGTCGCGAGGCTGCTCGCTTCTCTTCCTTTCCTTCCCAAAAGAAGAAAAAAAGAAAAAGGAGAAAACGAGAGGAAGAAGAAATGGATCTCTTTTGGAAAATAAGAAAGGAATATCTTCCTTCTTAAACAGTCTTGCGCCGCAAACGGGCAAGACTGTTTTAATTACAGAGGCCGGGCCTCTGTAATTTTTGCTTCGTTCTGTCGGAGTTCCGCTTGTGCTGGGACGAAAGAGGGGCTTTGACGGTTTTAATTTTTATTTTTTTCTTCTTTTGAGAGAAAAATTTTGGTTTCTTTTTTAGCTTGAGCCCAATTCTTTATCCAAACAATCCTTTTATCGCGCTTAAACCACGTTGCCTGCCTCTTTGTATATTGCCAAAGTTCTCTCAAAGATTTTTCTTCTGCTTGTTCTTTCGTGATTTTATTTTGTAAATATAAAGCAAAGGCTTTGTAATGCATGCCGAATTCTTCTATCCTTTTCCAGGAAACTCCTGATTTGCGTAATTTTTTAATCTCATTCAACAAACCCTGTTTGAGCCATAAATAAAATCTTTTTTCAATGTCTTTTTTTAATCTTTTTGGATCTTTTTGCACGCCTAAAAATAAAACAGGATAGGGAAGAGGATTGGATTTTAAAATAGGAACGGGCTCTTTGGTTTCAACTGCTATTTCTATGGCTCTTATCAGGCGGCGGCAGTTATTCTTATCAATATTTTTAGCCCTTCTTGGGTCTGCTTTTTTCAGCATTTCAAAAAGCTCTTTAGCTGTCTTTTTTTCCAGCTCTTTTCTTAATCTCCAATTAGGTTTAACTTCCGGCATCACGATACCGTCAATCAAAGCCTGTATGTAAAAACCGGTGCCGCCGCAAACAATAGGTATTTTTTCTTTTTTAAATATGGCTTTTAATGCCTTTGCTCCCAGCTTTCTGTATTGGGCAACAGTAAATTTCTTTTTGGGAGAAGCTACATCTAAAAGATAATGGGGGATTCTTTCCATCTCTTTTTTGGTTATTTTGGCTGTGCCTATATCCATTTGCTTATAAACTTGGCGGGAATCGGCGGAAATCACTTCGCCGTTAAAAGCCTTAGCCAGTTTGATGGACAGGCCGGTTTTGCCCGAAGCGGTAGCTCCGACGATAACGATAATTTTTTTCATATAAAGTTACCTTAATTTACCCGAAAAAACCCAAAATTAAAAGGGCTTTGTCAAAGCCGTAAATTTACATCAATCTACACCAACCCGATTGGTACAAATGGCGGGGGCATTTAATCAATTCTTCTTTTGGTATTCAAGCTAGGGTTTTGTTGCGCTGGCGCCT
>JAQTVQ010000020.1 GCA_028706715.1 Minisyncoccota bacterium
TTGCCCGCTTTTTTATTTGGGCTATAATAAAGCAAAACAGTTCAATAAATTATCCCTGTCAGCGTGTTTTTCAGCACTAGCTTAAATAAAGCATATGAAAGAAAAAATTTATTTGCCGTCCAAAGAATTTAAGAAAAAAGCTTGGATAAAAAACAAATCTTTTTATAAGGAGGCGGCTGAAAATCCTGTAAAGTTTTGGGAAAAACAGGCCAAAACTCTTTTTTGGTTTAAAAAATGGTCAAAAACTTTTGTCCAGAATCCTCCTTATTTCCAGTGGTTCAAAGGCGGCAGAATAAACATTACTTCCAATATATTTGAAAATAATGTTTTGGGATTTGAAAATATAAAAAACAAGGTTGCTTTGATTTGGGAGCCGGAGCCGATTGAAGAAAAAACGATACGCCTTACTTATAATGATCTTTTGCGAAAAGTTAACAGCTTGGCCAATGCCTTAAAAAAAAATGGAGTGAAAAAAGGGGATACGGTTGGCATTTATCTGCCTATGATTCCGGAAGTTGTTGTTTCCATGTTGGCTTGCGCGCGCATAGGGGCGATACATAGCGTCATTTTTTCCGCTTTTTCTTCGCAGGCGCTGAAAATTAGGCTGGAGGCGGCCAAGGCGAAAATATTAATAACCGCAGACGGTTATTACCGCAGGGGAAAAGAGATAAATTTGAAGGAAAAAGCGGACGAGGGGATAAAAGGAACGGGAGTGGAAAAAGTTTTAGTCGTCAAAAGAACGGACAGCCAAATAAACTGGAATAGCGAGAAAGATATTTGGTATGAAGAGGCGATCCGAGAGGAAAAAGATTTCTGCCCTGCTGAAGAAACCAAATCGGAAGATATTTTGTTTATTCTTCCGGAAAGCGGCACTGACGGCCAATTTTTGCCGATTTATCATACAATGGGAGGTTATACCGTTCAGGCTTATTGCACCGGCAAATGGGTTTTTAACTATCGGTTGGAAGATGTTTTTTGGAGCACCGCCGATATAGGATGGGTGAGCGCGCATACTTATAATTGTTATTCTCCTCTGCTGAATGGCGCCACTTTTTTAATATTTGAGGGAGCGATTGACTGGCCCGATCCTGATCGCTGGGCGCAAATTATCCAAGAGCACGCAGTAACCTCTTTCTATACCGCGCCGACCGCTATCCGAATGTTTATGAAGCATGGGGCAGAGATATTGAAGCCTTACAATCTAAGTTCTTTAAATCTTTTGGGATCTGTCGGGGAGGTTTTAAACGAAGAAGCGTGGCAATGGTATTACAAAGAGATCGGAAAAGAAAAATGTCCCGTTGTTGATACATGGTGGCAGACGGAAACCGGCAGCATCGTAATAAGTTCTTTGCCGGGAGTAGGCCCCTTTAAACCGGGCTTTGTAGGTCTTCCCCTTCCGGGGATCAAAACGGATATTTTGGATGAAGATGGAAAATCTTGTCCTGCCGGCAAAAAGGGCAATTTGGTTTTACTGCCTCCTTTTTGCCCGTCTCTTTTGACAGGCATTTACAACGACGATAAAAAATATCGCGAAGTTTATTGGTCAAAATACGGAAGTAAAATATATTGTCCGGGAGATACTGCCATCAAAGACAAAAAAGGAATGATTAAAATAACCGGCAGAGCGGACGATATGATCAAGATCGCCGGACATCGTTTAACAACAAGCGAAATGGAAAGAGCCATTTTGAAATTAAGCGATTTTGTGGAAGCGGCGGTGATCGGAGTCCCTGACTCCATAAAAGGAGAAATTCCCGTTGTTTTTGCGGTTTCGCGGATTTCAGAAGAAGAAAACAGCCTTGAAAAAGAGATTGCGGAACAGATAAAAAAAGAAATAGGATCCATAGCTCTGCCAAAGAAAATTTTCATTGTCTCCGATTTGCCTAAAACCAGGTCCAATAAAATAATGCGCTTGCTTTTAAAAAATATTTTTTTGAACGAAGACGCCGGAGATTTGTCCAATGTTTCCAATCCTGATAGCATAAAAGAAATAAAAGAAAAAATTATTCAATAAATCATCTGCTATGAATGGAAGAATTTTTCAAAGCAAAAAAGAGGCGGGAGGCGTTTTTTGGGACGTTATCTTTACTCTCTTTTTCTTTTTTTTGGCGATGGCGATGATTTTTAAATATGATTCTTTGATAGAATTTTTCAAAGGAATTTTAAAAAGTTTTTAATATTATTTTTAAGACAAAAATTGGAAAATTATGGAAATAGAAACGGGAGTAGAGAAGGAGAAAAAGCAAATTTTATGGTTCAAAGACATAATCAAAAAAGATGTCGCTTTGGTCGGAGGAAAAAACGCTTCTCTTGGAGAAATGTTTTCAAATTTAACGTCTTTAGGCGTTAATATTCCCAACGGCTTTGCTCTGACTTCAACGGCTTTTTGGGATTATTTGCAATATAATGGGATAGACCAAAAATTGGCCGGTTTTTTTGAAAAACTTGATTGCAAGAACTTAAAATCTCTCAAGCAGACAAGCAAGCAAGCAAGAGATTTGGTGATGAAAGGAAGCTTTCCCAAAGAAATGGAAAAAGAAATATTGGCCGGTTACAGGAAATTGGGAGAGTATTATAAAGAGAGAAATGCGGGGGTCGCTGTTCGCTCTTCGGCTACGGCGGAAGATTTGGCGGACGCCTCTTTTGCGGGACAGCATGAGACATATTTAAATGTTTTTGGAAAAGAAGCCTTGCTGTCCGCGATTAAGAAATGCCTTTCATCGCTTTATTTGGAAAGAGCCTTTGTGTATCGGGAAGAAAAAGGATTTGACCATTTGAAAGTCGCCTTGTCTGTCTGCGTTCAAAAAATGGTTAGATCCGACATAGCCTCGGCCGGAATAATGTTTACTTTGGATACCGAAAGCGGCTTTAGGGACATAGTATCAATCAGCTCTATATATGGAGTAGGAGAGCTTATTGTCAAAGGGCGGATTACATCGGACCAATTTTATGTTTTCAAGCCGACTTTGAAAATGGGAAAAAAATCAATCATTTCCAAAACTTTAGGGAGAAAAGAGAAAAAGTATGTTTATTCCAAGAAAGGAGGACTGAAAGAAACAGCTGTTCCCGCTAAAGATCAATCAGAATTTTCTTTAACGGACGAAGAGATAATAAAGCTTTCAAAATGGGCCTGCCAAATAGAGGACCATTATCAAAATCCTCAAGATATAGAATGGGCTAAAGACGGAAAAACAAAAGAGCTTTTTATCGTCCAATCCCGGCCGGAAACGATTCACTCGCTGGAAAGAAAAGCGCAGGAATATCAAGAATATGAAATTAATCCAAAATCAGAGCCGATTGTTAACGGCATAGCCGTTGGCAACAAGATCGGACAGGGAAAAGTAAGAATTATTCCTAATGTCGCTCAAATCAGCCAATTTAAGCCGGGGGAAGTGCTGGTTACGAATATGACCGATCCGGATTGGATGCCCGTTATGAGAACGGCGTCGGCTATTGTTACCAATGAAGGTTCAAAAACCTGCCATGCCGCCATCGTTTCAAGAGAGCTTGGAACTCCTTGCGTCGTTGGAACAAAAAATGCGACAAAAATTTTGAAACAGGGACAGGAGGCGACCGTTGACTGCAGCCAAGGCTCGGGGAAAGTTTATGCCGGGAAAATTCCGTTTGCCGTTAAAAAATACGATTTGCAAAAATTGCCTCAAATTAAAACAAAAATAATGCTTAATGTCGGAACGCCGGATTCGGCTTTTAAGGCTTCGTTTTTGCCTAACAGCGGAGTGGGACTGGCAAGAGTGGAATTTATTTTTGCCGATAAAATCAAAGTCCATCCTTTGGCTTTATATAATTTTAATAAGATCAAAGACAAAAAGCTCAAAAGCAGCATAGAAAAAATGTCTCTCGGCTATGCCGATAAAAAAGATTTTTTTATCAGCAAGCTGTCCGAAGGAATAGCGCAGATTGGAGCGGCTTTTTATCCGAAGCCCGTAATTGTGAGGTTCTCCGACTTCAAGACAAATGAATACAAGGCACTGATAGGAGGATTGGAATATGAGCCGGAAGAATCCAATCCGATGATCGGATGGCGCGGAGCCTCCCGTTATTATGATGAAAATTTCCAGCCGGCTTTTGAAATGGAATGCCAAGCCATCAAAAGAGTCCGCGAAGAATTCGGATTGAGCAATGTTTGGACCATGATTCCTTTCTGCCGCACAGTTGAAGAGGGAAAGAAAGTAATAAAGATTATGGCTGAAAACGGGCTGGAAAAAGGCAAAGACGGGCTGAAAATAATGGTTATGTGCGAAATTCCTTCCAATGTCGTTCTAGCCGATCAGTTTTTGGAAATTTTTGACGGTATGAGCATCGGTTCAAACGATTTAACGCAGCTGACTTTGGGATTGGACAGGGATGCCGGCTTTATTGCCAAAATCGGCAACGAGCAAAACGCAGCGGTAAAAGAGCTGGTCAAGAAAGCGATAAGAGCCTGCAAAGAAAAAGGGAAGTATTGCGGAATTTGCGGACAGGCTCCGTCCGATTATGTTGATTTCGCAGAATTTTTAATAGAAGAAGGAATAGAAAGCATGTCTCTTAATCCCGATTCCGTTATGAGAACCATTTTTCAACTTTCCAAAAAAAATAATGAATGATAAGATATTAATAAGATATTTAAAAAATAAAAATTAAGCCATAAACAATTTTTATCAGCCTGCTCGCGGAGCTCCTTATTGTTATAAGCAGTCAAGCGTTCGGCCAGCCGGTATAAAATTATTATGAAAACTACATTAAGCGTCATAAAAGCGGATATAGGAAGCATTGGCGGGCACATTAAACCGTCCCAAAGCTTGCTTGAGTCGGTGCAGAACCACATCAAAGCCAAAAGCAAGGGAATTTTAACGGATTATAAAATTACCCATACCGGAGACGATATTGCTATTTTATCCACTCATACGGGAGGGCCGTTGAACGAAAAAGTGCACAAGCTTTGCTGGGACGCTTTACTGGCCGGAACCAAAACAGCCAGAGAACAAGGGCTTTACGGAGCCGGCCAAGACTTATTGAAAGACAGCTTCTCCGGAAATGTCAAAGGAATGGGTCCGGCCATAGCCGAACTGGAGTTTGAAGAAAGAAAAGCCGAACCGTTTTTATTTTTTGCGGCCGACAAGACCGATCCCGGAGCTTTTAATCTTCCGGCTTATCTTACTTTCTGCGACCCGATGCACAATGCCGGATTATTGCTTTCCTCAAACCTGAAAAAAGGATTTACTTTTCGCATCATGGATGTAAATTATACCGAAGCGGACAAAATTATTGAGCTAAACACCCCTGAAGAAATTTACGACATAGCGGTTTTATTAAGGGATACGGAAAGATATATTGTTGAAGGAGTTTATTCCAGGGTTACCGGAGAGCAAGTGGCTGCGGTCAGCACCACCCGTTTGCATAATATTGCCGGCAAATACACCGGAAAAGACGATCCGGTAATGCTTGTCAGGACGCAGAAAGACTTTCCCGCTACCGGAGAAGTTCTTTCTCCTTATACTATAGGAGCTTTTGTGGCCGGATTTATGAGGGGATCCC
The DNA here is from genome assembly GCA_028706715.1 of Minisyncoccota bacterium. Taxonomy (GTDB): domain Bacteria; phylum Patescibacteriota; class Minisyncoccia; order Minisyncoccales; family JAQTVQ01; genus CAIMDX01. The sequence continues at coordinate 5,536 of JAQTVQ010000020.1, forward strand.
ATAACGGTCCTTTGATGCCTGTTAAGCAAAATTCCGACATCTCCTTCTTTGACGGCCCTCCTGTTGTCAGCGCGGCCGCTTATTGCGTTCATGACGGTAAACTGACAGAAGCGGCGGATGCTTTTGCCCATCCTTATTGGGACTATGTGAGAACTCAAGTTTCCCGCAAGGCGCAGGAAATGAGAAGGCAGGGATTTTTCGGGCCGGCGATGCTGCCCATGTCAGAGCTTGAATACGGCGGAGTGGTTGAAGTATTGCAAGAATTAGACAAAAGGTTTATAATCAAAAAGTAATTTTCAGATCTTATTTAAGCTTAACATCTTGGTAAGATAAGGATAAATTATATGGAACAGCCAAATAGTTCTTTTTTGGGCAAAAAGGAGGTAATATATTTGGTTGCCGGACTCTTAATATTGTTATTGGGATTGGCGGGATGGTTTTATGGATGGAAAAAACAATTGTCAGTTTCCACCCAAAAAATAGAATACGCGAAAAGCGAAAAATTGTTGAGGTTGAATATCAAAAACTATACCCTGGCAACGGTCTGCTTTTCTTCTTGCTATCCTTACTATATTCAAAAAAAAGACGGGCAATGGAAAGACTATCCTTTGGCGCAGTGCGAAGAGAACAATATAGCCACGGATTGCGTTGATTTTTTTGAAACAATAGGCAGAGGCATTGATCTTGACCAATGGAGAGATTTTTTGGAGTCAGATTCTCATCGCTTGGCCTTGCCTGCTTGCATCGGATGCAACGCAGGGGATCCGTTTAGGGCGGATAAAACCTTTTATTCCAACGAATTCAAGATTGACTAATCCTGTTTCGTCTGAAAATTCAAAAACAGATTATAATTCAGTATAAATTTTATGATTTCAATTGAAGCGAAAATAAGAACAACGCAGGGAAAGAAAACTAAAAACCTTAAGCAAGCCGGAATTGTCCCAGCTGTTTTATACGGTCCCGAAGTTCAAAATATAATTTTAGAAGTTGATTCAAAAGAATTTAAAAAAGTTTTTAAAGATGCGGGAGAAAACACGATAATCAATTTGGAGATAGCGCAAGAGAAAGGAAAAAAAGATTATTCAGTTTTAGTTAAAAATGTAGCCTATGATCCGTCTTCTCTTGATCCCATCCACATTGACTTTTACCAGCCGAATTTAAGCAAAGAGATAGAAGCGGCCATTCCTTTGGAATTTGTCGGCAGCGCGCCGGCTTTGCAGATGGGGGGAACATTGCTTAAAAATATACAAGAATTAACCGTTAAATCTTTGCCTCAAAATTTGCCGCACAGCATAGAAATTGACATTAACGGCCTAAAAACGTTTGAAGATGTTATTTTGGTTAAAAATATTGTCTTGCCGGAAAACGTTAAGGCGGTAGATGATTTGGAAGAAGTTGTCGCGAAAGTGGCAGAACCTGAAAATACCGAAGAAACATCCGGTCCTACCGAAGAAGACATAGGATCAATTAAAAAAGCGGGAGATGAAAAGAAAGCGAAAAAAGAAGCGGAGGAAGGAGGCTCCAAATAAATGCCTTTAGCAAAAAAGAACCAAAATATTTTTAAAATTTCCATCTTGATGACAGCAGTCGGTTTTTTATTATTGCCGGCTGTTTTTGTTTCCGCCCAAAGGACAAGCTTAAATTTGGATAATGTTTGCAATAACGATTCTTTGCTGGAAACAGAGTGCGACATATTGGGAAAAGAGGAATGCCAAAAGTTGCTTGAAGACTGCCAGGATTATTTTGAAGGAAAAAAGGCTCAAGTTGAAAAAGAAGTGGCTCAAACCGCTCAAGAGAAAAAAACGTTGACAAACCAAGTTTACAGTCTTGATAAAAAAATAAAGGATTTAAGCTACCAAATAAGCCAGTCCAGTTTGGCGATTAAAAATTTGAATTTTCAGATAGACGACACCAATGATTCCATCGGCAAAACATCCAACGATATTGAAGACCAAAAAAGAAAAATCGCTTTAGTTCTGCAGGCGGCTTATGAAGAAGATCAAAAATCGGATTTGGAAATAATCTTAGCCAATGACACTCTTTCCGATTTCTATGATAATTTGGTCTATCTTGAAAATTTAAGCACTAAGAATCACGATCTTCTTACTCAAATAAGGGAAATGAAAGATTATCTTCAGTCTCAAAAATCCTCTTTGGAGGAGCAGACGGAAGAATTGAAAAATACGGTGGCGGTAAGAGAAATGCAAAAAGATCAAAATACCCAAACCAAACAAAACAAGCAATATTATCTAACTTTAACGGAAGCCCAATACAAAGAACAGCTCAAAGAGCAACAGGATTTGGAAAAGAAAGCCGCGGCAATCAGGGCGAGAATTTTTGAACTGGCCGGCGTATCCGATGCGCCTACTTTTGGCGAGGCCTACCAAATAGCCAAATATGTGGAGGGAGTGACAGGCGTAAGGGCCGCCTTTCTATTGGGAATTTTGAATCAGGAATCTTCTATTGGAAAAAATGTGGGCCAGTGCTATGTGACCAATTTTAACAATGGAGCCGGAGTAAGAACCAGCGGGCAAAAATTGAACAAGGTAATGCATCCGACTAGAGATATTCCTCCCTTTCTTCAAATTTGCAAAGAAGTGGGGAGAGATTCTTCCAAAACGCTGGTTTCCTGTCCCATTGCCAGCGTAGGCGGATACGGAGGAGCCATGGGGCCGGCGCAATTTATCCCAAGCACGTGGGCCTATATCAAACCAAAAGTGGTGGCTGTTACGGGTAAAGCCGCTGATCCGTGGAATATCAGAGACGCTTTTTTGGCTTCGGGGCTTTATCTGAAAAGCCTGGGCGCGGCGAATAACGAATTTACGGCGGCAATGAAATATTTTTCAGGAGCCACATGGACAAAGAACGAAGAATTTTACGGCCGATCTGTTTTAAATATGGCGGCGGGCTTTCAGGACGACATAGATGCATTGGAAAGAGCAGGGCAATAAAAAATCCGCTTTCGCGGATTTTTGTTTTATATTCCTGACTTTCTCATCGTTTTCACTATCTTTTCCATTTTCCCTTCCATTATTTTTTCAATATCATGGAAGCTTTTATTGATGCGATGATCAGTGATGCGGTCTTGGGGGAAATTATAGGTCCTGATTTTTTCTTCCCGCGATCCCGTGCCGATTTGGTCTTTACGCGCGTCTCCGAATTCGGCGCCTGCTTCTTTTTCCTGTTTCTCCAAAATTCTAGCCTGCAAAAGACTCATAGCGCTTTCTTTATTTTGGTTAAGGCTGCGTTCGGTTTGAGAGCAAACTACTACTCCGGTTGGAATATGGGTTAATCGGACGGCCGACATTCTTTTGTTGACGTATTGCCCTCCCGGGCCGGAAGCCTTGTAATAATCAACTCTTATATCTTGAGGCCTAATATTCATTTGGGCCATATCCGGCTTGGCCAAGACAGCAACTGTGGCGGTAGAGGTATGGATTCTTCCTGATTTTTCGGTTCTTGGAATCCTTTGGATGCGATGAACCCCTCCTTCGTATTTCAAACTGTCATAGGCTTGAGCTCCTTTGATTTCCAAAATAACTTCTTTTATTCCTCCCAATTCAGTGGGGTTGGAATGCAAAACAGTAACGCTCCATCCCTGATTTTGGGAGTATCTAGTGTACATCCTTAAAAGGTCCGACGCAAAAAGAGCCGCTTCTTCTCCTCCGACGCCGGCTCTGATTTCCAGGATAATGGCATTAATTGTTTTTGTTTCCTCTTGCATAGTATAAGACTAAAGGCGGTTAAACTGGCAGTTTCCGCCTATAAAGAAACGGATAAAAAGCTATCCGCCAAAAGCAATAGCTATTTTTTTCCCTTTTTTTCCAATCTTTTCTTGAACTTTTGGATTTGGCCCAATTTAGAACTGAACCTGCGTTCTCCCGTAAAGAAGGGATGGCATTTTGAGCAAGTTTCAACTTCAATGAATTCTTTGGTTGATCCCACGACAAAATCCTGTCCGCAAGCGCAGCGAATGTGGGCATTGGGATAATAAGTTGGATGAGTATCTTTTTTCATAATAAGATTATTAGTTTACAGTTGCTTATATTAGCAAATTTTTTGAAAAATGCAAGGCTTCGCCTGCAAGAGACTGTGAGATTCTTTCACTTATCCACATCTTTTTATCTTTATTTATGATAAAATAACATCAATATTATTATCAATATAAAACTAAGCAAAACGCGCAAACATATGCCTAAGATATTTTCTTCCCGTTCGGCAAGCCTTCCGCTAGCAGCGGCTGTCTTGGCTCTAACCCTTTCCGCCGGGTATTTTGCCCTGGCGTGGACAGAGCCGAGCGGCACGATGCCGATAAGCGTTGACGGCCCTATTACCACCGGGTCTGAAAGCCAAACAAAAGCGGGATCGTTATCATTCACTTCCGGATTGACCGTCACTTCCGTCGGTCAAAGCTTTGCCTTGCAAGCCAACAAAGCGCCATATGCGGGAAATCTGAATTTTGTCGTAGGGCAAGACGGGAATACAGGGCTGGGAACAGCAACTCCCGCAACAGGATCCAAACTTCATATTGTCCAAAATACCTACAAATACCTGGATACTATCGTTGAAAGCGCTCTGCCCTCCATCAGGCTTGCGGACAGCGAAGCAGGCCAAAAGGCTTACGGCATTCTTGTTGACGGAAGCAAGCTTTTCATTGACTCCTATTCGTATACCGATCGTTTTTTAAACAATTACGGCTCCCATCTTTTGACTATTGACGTTGACGGCAACATTAACATTGCCAAAAACCTTAATGTGGCGGGGAACATCACCGGCAACAATATTACCGCCGACACCGAGCTTTGCGTGGGAAGCTGTTGCGTGAATAATTCCGATTTGACCGCCATGAAATCTTCGGCAGCGAGTGGCGGAGGAGAAAGTATTACTATTCCCGCCAATTTAACTCCATCAGGAACGGCAGTTCTTGGAAGCTATCCTCAATACGATTTTGCTTTTGATCCTTCTTCCAATAGATTATCGGTGGTGGCTTACGGCGATCTTACCATGAATACTAGCGCGTTGGTGGCGAAAACCATAACTCTTCAAGATAATCTATCCGAATCTTCGGTTTCTTTTGCTTCTCCGGCTACCGGATCCGGCGTAGTAACGGTAGGAAGTATTCCTTGTAGCACAAGCCAGGGTCAAACATATCATACCGGTAGACGATATAGCTTGTCTTGCTCCGGATACGGGGTTGCTTGTCTTGCCACAGAGGATAATTTGAACGAATGTTCTTATTATAACGGAAGTGGATCAACCAATTTGATAGTTTATGGATACAACAGATTTTCAAATATTTATAACTATTATAACCCGACAAAATTAAGGACAGATGGAACTTATCTTTATGCTATATCGCCAAATAATTATGCGTGGAAAATAAAATTTGAATCCGGAAAGATGGTGGTTGTTGATCAAGGTACTAATATTTTTCCTTCAGTAAACGGAATAAACATCCTTAATTTAGGAAAAACTTTCCCTTATAAAGGATCTATTTATTCCGCTTCTCTTTCTTCTCCTGATTACTACTATTATTATGCTCCGCGAGTCACGAATACTGGGAACGATACTGCTGGCAAGGGAGTGGTAGGATATCCGGAAATCATATTAAAGAAAACCGGTTCTTATTAGCTGTATCCTTGCAAGAATCAAACTTAAAACCGCCTTTTTGGGCGGTTTTGAGTTTGGTCTTGAAAAGGGAGGATGCGATGAAAATATGACAGAAAAGATGCAAAAAAAGGGCGCGCCAAGCAATTTAACTATCTGACCGAAATAGGGACTAGTTGAGCAATATATTTTCTAACCGAAAGAGGCCTAATGCTCTTCGCGACTTTTATGTCCCATATTTTAGAGTGTTAATTGCGACGGGTTGCTTTTTATTTTACCTTTTGCTATAATCCGTTCATTATGGCAATAGAAACTAAACAAACAGATATGGATACAAAAGATTTTCAAATATCAATTGACGAAATGTCTCAAGCCGGCGTGAATTTCGGGCACAAAACTTCCCGTCTTCACCCGAAAATGCAGCCTTATATTTTAAAGGTAAAAGACTCT
>JAQTVQ010000006.1:0-19525 GCA_028706715.1 Minisyncoccota bacterium
TGCGGACCGGGACAGGATTGCTACAGTCCAAGCCAGCGACGCTCCTTCTCTTATGTGATGAGCATCAAGCTTACTTATATTCCTCAAGATTAATATTTGCTATAATAGAAAAATTAAAGAGAAATCAGCGTGATGATCAGTTTATTCAAGAAAAAAGCCTTTGGGCTTGATATAAGCGACAAATCAATAGAGGCGCTGGAGCTTGAGAAGAAATCAGGCAAAGTTTTTTTAAAAGCTTACGGCAGGGCGGAGATGGAACAGGGCATAGTGCAAAACGGCAGAATTTTAAATAAAGGCGCTTTGGCGGAAAAAATAGGGAATGTTCTATTGAAGGCGGAACCAAGAGCGATAAAGATAAAAAATGTTATTTGCTCTCTGCCGGAGTCGCAAACGTTTATTCATTTTTTTCCAAACGATGAAAATATAGAGCAGCAAGCGGCAAAAACCTTTCCGATAAACTTATCCGATTTTTATTTTAATTTCAAAGAAGGCTTTTTCTCGGCCGCTCCCAAGATTCTAGTAGATAATTATTTGTCTGTCTTAAGCGAGGCGGGACTGGATCCCGTTGCCTTGGATTTGGAGTCGGCCAGCATCGCCAGAGCTTTTGAAGGAGAGATGAACGACGAGAAGGTCGTTTATCTTGTTGTTGATATAGGTTCCCGCGCGACAGTTTTGAGCTTTTACGACAACAAGGAGATAAAATTGAGCGCGGCAGTATCTGCCGGAGGAGAAACATTTTCAAAGACTCTTTCGCAAAATTTAAAAATGCCGCTTGAGAAAGCGGAAGAACTGAAGAGGACTTGCGGTTTTGACGTTGAAAAAAGGGACGGTGAAATTATTTTTGTGCTTCAAGGGCCGTTCCAGGAGATTATCAACGGCATCAAAGATTCCGTAAAATTTTATCAAAATAAAAGCGGAAAAAAAGTGGCGAAAATCATCCTTTGCGGAGGGTCAAGCCTGATACCCAAGGTTGATTTTTATCTGACATCCATTATAGATATTCCTGTCGTAATATCGGATCCGTGGCAGGGGATAGACGTGGAAGAAATTTTGCAGAAAGAAGAGCTAAGAAAAATAATTGAGACCAAACTCCATCCGATTTTTTTTGCCAATGTCATCGGGCTGGCAAAGAGAGGATTGGCTGAAAATCCAAGTCTTGCGGGCCCGAATTTAATTCCCAAAAAGAAATAGGAAGATGTTGATAAATCCGGCTTGCGGTATTTTGATTGATAAATTATAATATTTCTATAATTATAAATAGCAATAAAAAATAATTTTATGCAAAACAAAAAAAGCGGTTTTACTTTTATTGAAGTTTTGATCGCTATGGCTTTAATAGCGATGCTGGCTTCGGTGGTTATCGTTGCCGCCAATCCGGCCCGCCAATTTGCCACTGGCAGAAATACGCAGAGAGCGGAGGCAGTCAACTCCATATTAAATGCGGTGCATCAGAATATGGTTGACAATCAAGGAGTCTTTACTTGCAGCGCGTCAATTCCCACCAGCAGCACGACCGCTATCAGCTCATCCACTGCGGCTGATTTATGCTCCTGCTTGGTTCCGAACTACTTGTCGGCAATGCCTTATGATCCAAGCGCTACCGGAGCCGCCTTTACCGACTGCACCAACTACAATACCGGATATACCATTATCCAAAGCACCACGACGGGACGCATTACCGTTAACGCTCCATCGGCTGAATTGGGAAAAACTATCAGCGTTGAGAGGTAAGAAGATTTTTTAAGCAATTCAATTTAGTTTTTCTGCGCTTCGCATTTTTGCGAGGCGCAGAATTTTTATAAGAATTTTTATACTGAAGATTATGGATCTTATTCTAATTCTTGGGCCGATGAAAAGCGGCAAATCTTTTGACCTGATCAGCCGCTTTGCTTCTTTGCAATATGCGGAGATTCCTTTTAAAATTTTTCAGCCGGAGAAGAATACTAGAGATCAAAGCGTTTGGTCGCGCAACGGAGTTTCTTTAGGCGCGGAAAAAATATCCGATTTGCGGGCGATAAAAAAAGAAGAATTAAAAGTGGCAGGAATTGATGAAATCCATATGTTCAACGATGAGGATGCTTATATAATAGAGGAAATGCTAAAAAGGGGAATAAAAGTAATCGCTTCCGGATTGGATACGGATTACAAGGGAGAAATGTTTCCTGTAATTAAAAGGCTTCTTTCAATGGGGCCGAAACATGTTGAATTTAAGCGGGCCGTTTGCGAAATCTGTAAAAATCCGGACGCAGTATATACCCAAGTTTATAAAAACAATGAACCGATATTGACAGGGATACCTTCAATTATTCCGGAAGACGGCAGTTATGTTTACAAGCCTGTTTGCCGCAATTGCTTTTTAAGAAAATAAACTTGCCTTTAAACGAATCTATTCTATCAGCCCGAATTTCTTTTTTAAATTCATAATACGAAGATAAGAATTATTGATCGTTTCTTCTTTTATTTCTCCGTTTTTGACGGCTTCAAAAATAATATCTCTTGCCTTTAGCGCAATATCTTTGTCGTAATTATCGTTATTGTTTGAGAGAATAAGAACATCGCATCCGGCATTGATTGATTTGATTACAGATTCTTGAAAACCGTAATTTTTTGCAATGGCTCCCATTTGCATATCGTCTGAAATAATCACTCCTTGGAAGCCGAGCTGTTTTCTCAAAATATCTTGCAGAAATAAAGGAGACAGGGTGGCCGGATAATTTTCGTCAACGGTTTTATTCATAATATGGGCGGTCATCACCATATCCGCATATCCCTGTTCTATTATTCTTTGGAAAGGAATAAGCTCTTCTTGACGGTATGTTTTTGTAACGTCCGTCAGCCCCAAATGGCTGTCGTTTTTTGAGCTTCCATGTCCGGGAAAGTGCTTTATCGCGGATATGATATTGTTTTTGTGCAACCCTTTTATGAAAGCAATAGCCTGTTTCGCTGTTTTTTCCGGATCGTTGGAAAAAGATCTTTCCAATTTTCCGATGACGGGATTGTCGGGATTGATGTTTACGTCGGCATCGGGCGCGAAATTAAGATTGAACCCGAGATTTTTAAGTTCGCGCCCCAAATCGTTTGCTGTTTGCTCTGTTAAAGCCGGATCGTTTTTCTCTCCCAAATATTGGGCGCTTGGAAAATCAGTAAAGCCGTATTTTTCTTTTAAGCGGTTTATCAATCCTCCCTCGGCGTCAATTGAAACGAAAAGAGGGACGTCGGAGAAGCTTTGCAGTCCGGAAATAAGAGTTTTTGTCTGTTCCGGATTTATTATGTTCCTGGGAAAGCCTTTGGAAGGATTGTCGTAATCAAAAAGGATTACTCCTCCCAAATTTAAGCTTTCAATTTGTCCGCCAATGGTTGATTTTTCCGCTATCTTTGATCCCCTGAATCCTACAATGAGCATTTGTCCGATTTTTTTCTTTAAAACATCATCTTCGTCTTCTTTGGAATTTCCGTTGTTTTGTCCTTCGGGATTTGAACTATTTTGTTCTTTTTTGGCGGGAAAGGATTGGCTTTGCGCTTGATTGCCATCCGGTTTTCCGGTCAAATTTTCCTCTTGCTCTTGGACTTGGCTCTCAACGGAAAAATTGGCCGGCTCGGCTGCCTGCCGATTATAAGAATAAAAAAGAGAAACGGCCGCTAGCGGAAAAAATAACAAAATAAGAGTTTTTATCAGCAAATTTTTTGCCATAGATAAATAATAACACCAGCCGCTTAATCCGGAAAGATTTTTTTGGTAGAATATGGTTATAAGAAATAAAAAATAAATAAAATATGCTTAAAGATTTTACAGACTTTATCCGCAAACAGGGAGTAGTGGGTTTGGCTGTCGGATTTATTCTTGGGGGAGCCGTTTCCAAGCTGGTTTCCGCAATTGTAAACGACATAATCAATCCATTGCTCGGCATAGTTTTAAACAGGACGGGCGAGCTGAAATCAGCTTCTCTGAATATCGGTTCGGCCAGGATAATGTGGGGAGACTTTTTGGCGGTGTTGATAGATTTTTTGGTAATCGCTTTGGTCGTTTATTACGGAGTAAAATTTTTAGGGCTGGACAAATTGGACAAGCCCAAGAAATAAGCTTATGAAGCCTGTAGGTATTATTACCGAATCAACGGCCGATTTGCCGCTGGGAACGATACAAAAAAACCGGATCGGAATAGTCTCGGTCAAATTGGACTGGCCGGATGTTGAAATTCTTTTTGGAGAGAACACCTTTCAAAAAATGAGAGAAGCGGAGAGAAGAGGAATAAAGAGTTTTGGCAAAACTTCCCAGCCAAGCCCTAAAGATTATTTGGACTGTTATAAAAATTACTTGGCCGAGTTTGAAGAAATAATCTGTATAAGCTTGAGCTCCAAGCTTTCGGGCGGATATAACTCGGCCATTCAAGCTAAAAGCTTTTTAGATCAGGAAGATCAAAAAAGGATTTTCAATGTAGATTCTCTTAATATCAGCGCCGGCCAGGGATTGATGGTTTTAAAAGCTTTGGAAGAAATAAAAAAGGGAAAAAATTCAAAAGATACGGTCTTGGAATTAAAAAAAGCCGCCAAGAGATTAAAGTTTTTTGTAATTTTAGAAGATTATAAATGGCTTCAAGCCAGCGGCCGAATTTCCCGCTTGGCTGGCGTTATTTTAAAAAGAATGGCAAAAGCGGGATTGAGGCCTCTTATAGGGATTAAAAATGGGAAGCTTTTTCCGGCAGGCATAAAAACCAAAGTTAAAGATTTTTCCAATGCTCTTTTTGAACAGCTCAAAAAAGAAGTAAAAGACAAAAGAATCTCAAACAAAGAAATCAGAATAGCCATTGTCCATGGAGATGATCTTTTGGAAGCAAAGAAATTAGAGAAAAAAATAAAAGAGGAATTTTTGGAAGCAAAAATAATATTTTTAAATCTTGCCGATGACGTTATCGGCATCGTTGCCGGCCCCGGCGCTTTGGCTGTCGCTTGGCTGGAAAATGAATAATGCAGGATGCGCCTTGACGGAATCCGCGCATTTCGGCGCAGCAGCCGATTTTTTTGTTTTAATTTTTATCACGATTTTAATTTTGTTTTTGGGCAGCCGGCTTTTTTCCAGAATTGAAAGTTAACGATCGGTGGAAAAAGGCTATACTAATTTTTTTATCGTGTAGTATAATAATTATATGAAGATAAAAGTTTTGGGAACAAGCAAATTTTCCGACGAATTATACGAGTCGGTAAAGCAAGCCGTTGAGATAGGAGGGAACAAGGCTGAACTTGAGTATATAAACGATATCCAAAAAATTATTTCAATGGGAATTATTAAAACGCCGGCGGTTTTGGTAGACAATAGAATTGTCCTTTCCGGATGCAACCCCGGCCGCGAAGAAGTTAAGGAAATATTGTCTCCGTTTTTATTTATAGGACCGTGGAGAGAAAGCTGAAAATTTAAAATAAGCTGTCCTGCCGATAAAGAAGACAGGATATTCCGTCAAATTAAATAAAAGGACGCCAAAGGTCGATTAGCTTAAGATAATAAACATAATAATCAAAAATTATGGATATTATAGAAAAAATAGCCTTGGTCCTTCTTATTGTCGGAGGCTTAAATTGGGGACTATACGGCCTCTTCGGTCTTGACCTCGTTGCTATGCTTTTGGGACAAATGACGATTCTCTCCAAAATAGTCTATGGGGCGGTAGGATTGTCGGCTGTTTACGCGCTTTTTACCACTCTTATGAAAAAATAAGACAGAACAAGGCGCCTTTAGCTCCGCGCGGAAAGTATTTTTTCTGCGCGGGCTTTTTGTTATAATATAGCCATAATCATAAATTATGTTTATAGATTATGCGGGAAAATAAAAAGATAATGAGTCTTTTATTTTTTATCGCTGCGGCAGGCATTGTTCAATTTGCAGGCTCTTTGTTTACTTTTGAAGCAGTGATTAACTGGTATCCGAGTTTAAACAAGCCGGCCTTTAATCCTCCAAGCTGGATTTTTGCTCCGGTTTGGACGATTCTTTATCTGCTGATAGCCTTGTCGGGATGGCTGGTTTGGAAAAAGAGGGGAGAAAAAAAGAGTTTGGTTGATTTTGCCTTGACGGCTTACTCTCTCCAGCTTTTTTTAAACGTTCTTTGGTCTTATCTTTTTTTTCAGCTAAGATCTCCGGCAGCCGGCATGGCGGGAATAATTTTTTTATGGGCGGCTATCGTTTGGAATATGAATATTTTTCGCAAAATATCAAAAAAAGCTTTTTATCTGCTCGCGCCTTATCTTGCATGGGTAAGCTTTGCGGCAATTCTTAACTTTGCCGTTTGGAGGCTGAACGCTTAAAAATAAAAAACAATAAAAAAAGATAAAATTTAAAAATGAAAATTCAAAAGAAGCAAAAAATAAATCATTCTTGCAAAGCAATCGTTTTTAGCTGTATTGATTGGCGGCTGCATTTGGAGTCGGACGGATATTTTCAAAAAAAATATAAGACTTTTGATATGTTTTATACGGCTGGTTCCATCAAAGGTTTTTTGGAAAAAGAAAACAGGCGTCTTTTTTTAAAGCAGATAGAAATTTCCAGGACCTTGCATAAATCAGCCATAGTAGCCTTAACCGCCCATCATGACTGCGGCGCTTTCGGAGGAATGTCCAACTTCAAGGATGAAAGAGAAGAATTTGCTTATTACCAAAAGATATTGGAAGAGTCCAAAAATATTGTTTTGGGCGCTTTTCCGGATGCCAAAGTGGAAAAATATTTTATCGGATTGCAGCCGGACGGAAAATTATGGAAAACATCATTAAAAAAAATCAAATAAAATGTTAATTAAAGTGAGGGTTTTTCCCTGTGCCAAAGAAGAAAAAATTATTGCCAAAAACTTGGACAGCTTTGATGTCAAAATAAAAGAAAAGCCCCAAATGGGACAGGCAAACAGGGGAGTGATCAGGGTTTTGGCCTCATATTTTAAAATTCCGGAAGCGAAAATAAGGATCGTTAAAGGTTTCCGCGAGCCTTCTAAAATCATTGAGCTGATAAATTTTGAAAAAAAAGATTAACGGCAATTTGCCGTTTTTTCTTGTCGTGATAAAATAAGGCAAAAATAAGAAATAAAAATATTATGTCCTCTAAAATTATAACAATTATTTTTGCCGTTATTTTGGCGATTTCCTTTATCGCCGGAATAATTTTTTATTGGCCGGCTATTTTTTCTTCAGAACAGAAAGCTGGAGAAAATAATTTTTTATCGCAGATTATTTTGCAGAATGATTTCCTGAAAGTGTCGGCTCCCATTCCTTACCAAAAAATAGCCAATCCGGTTAGAATTTCCGGAGAATCCAATTTTTTTGAAGCCAATGTCTGCGTTAGGATTAAAGATGAAACCGGCAAAATTTTGGCGGAGTCTTTTACCGGCGCAAAAGGATGGGCGGACGCGCTTTATCCTTTTTCAGCGGAATTTTCATACGATCCGCCTTCTTCTCCCAAGGGATTTATTGAAGTGTTTGAAAGTTCTCCCAAAGATGGAAAGGAACAAAATAAAATAGTTGTTCCTGTTCTTTTCGGCGATTATCAGGTTGATTCTCAAAAAATAAAAATAAGCCTTTATTATTATAATCAAGCCAAAGGCCAAGAAGGAGATCCGTGTTCCGAAGAAGCGGTTTTGGCCGTAGAAAGGGAAATTAAAAAGACAAACACTCCGGTGCAGGATGCCGTTAACCTCTTGCTGAAAGGCGAGCTTACGGAAACCGAAAAACAGGAAGGATTCAATACGGAATTCCCCTTGGAAGGATTTTCTTTGAAGGGCGCAAATTTAAAAGACGGCTTGTTGCTCTTGGAATTTGAAGACAAGGAAAATAAGACATCGGGAGGGTCATGCAGGGCCGGGTTGCTTTGGGCGCAGATTGAAAAGACCGCCAAACAATTTTCAGGGGTTGAAGAAGTTTCTTTCAAGCCCGACGATGTATTTCAGCCTTAGGAAATTTAAATGCCAAAAGGTAAAAAAGCTTAATGGCGGCTGCAAGGAAAAGCTGTTTTTTTAATTCTCAAGGAACGGAAGCGCAAGGGGTGAAAAAATAAAATTAATTTGATATAATACTTTTTATGATTATTGAAAGATTAAAAAAGGAAGGCCTGAAAGGAAGGGGCGGAGCCGCTTTCCCGACAGGATTGAAATGGGAAGCGGTAAAGAATGCCAAAGCGGATAAAAAATATGTTATCTGCAACGCTTCGGAGGGAGAGCCGGGCGTCTTGAAAGATCTTTTCATATTAAGAAAATATCCCGAAGAAGTTATTAAGGGAATTAATTTGGCAATGCGCGAGATCGGCAGCGATTCCGCTTATATTTTTCTAAATCCGAAATATTTTCCAAAACTTGAAAAAAAATTGAAAAAAGCCATAAAAGATCTCCCGATTGTTTTATTTAAAAAGCCTCATGGATATATTTGCGGAGAAGAAAGCACTCTCTTGAATGTTATTGAAGGAAAGCCGAAAATGCCGAGGCTCAAGCCTCCTTTTCCGACTGAAAAGGGATTATGGGACTATCCGACTTTGATTAATAATGTTGAAACATTTTATCAGGCCGTCCAAGTAGCGGAGGGAAAATATAAAGCCGAGCGTTTTTATACTTTGGGAGGCAAGGTAAAGAAAAAAGGAATTGCGGTTCTGCCGGAAAATTTTACCGTCAGGCAAATTTTGGAACACACCGGAAATTGGCCTAATTTTGATTTTTTTGTCCAAGTCGGAGGGGGGATGAGCGGCGAGATATTGGTTTCCGAAGAATTGGACAGGCCGGCAGGAGGAGCCGGGTCAATTATTATCTATAAAAAAAATGCCAATCCCATGAAGATAATGCGGAAATGGGCGAGGTTTTTTATGAATGAAAGCTGCGGGCAATGCGTTCCTTGCCGCGAAGGAACTTTTCGCCTTAATGAAGCTTTGAAAAGAAAAGATTTTGACAGGGAATTGGTTGAAGATATTCTTTTTGTTCTGTCCGAGGCAAGCCTGTGCCCTTTGGGCAAGGGGGCGGCCGTTCCTTTTATCGGCTACTTAAACAAAATATATGCAAAAAAACCTTAAATTTCTAATTGATCAAAAAGAGATAGAGGCGGCCGAAGGAAAAACCGTCTTGCAAGCTGCCGCTGAAAACGGGATAAAAATTCCGGCATTATGCTATCATCCCGATTTGAAAATAAAATCCAATTGCCGCCTGTGTTTGGTTGAAATAAAAGGAGAAAAAGGGCTTGTTCCGGCCTGTCGGGCGATTATAAAAGAAGGAATGGAAGTAAAAACCAGATCGGAAAAAATTGACAGGACAAGAAAGGTTAATTTGGAGCTTCTTTTCGCCCAGCATATTGAGGAATGCGATGATTGCAATTTGGCAAAGGACTGTCTTTTGCTGGGACTGGCGAGGGAATACAAAGCAAATATACAAAGATTTCTAGACCGTAAAAAGAACCGTAAAGTTTATCAATTCGGGCCCATAGTTTTTGACCAAACTAAATGCATTGATTGCCGCAATTGCGTAGAAGTCTGCGCTGAACAGAGCGTTGGCTTTTTGCAGTCCAGGGGACAAGGGGCGGGAACTGAAATTTTTCCTTCTCTTTGCCAGGAAAGAGATTGCGTTTATTGCGGGCAATGCATAATGCATTGCCCTGTCGGCGCCATTGAAGCGGCCGGGGAATTTGAAAACTCCGAAGAATTTTTGAAAAAAGACGGAAAAATTAAAATTTTCCAATTTGCGCCGGCCATAAGAGCTTCCATCGGAGAGTCCTTTAATCTTCCCGCAGGATCTGTGGTTACCGGCCAATTGGTTGCCGCAATAAAGGCTTTGGGGGCGGACAAGGTTTTTGATGTTAGCGTTGCCGCCGATTTTACCACGATGGAGGAAGCGCAGGAATTAATAGAGAAAATTAAAAGCAATACCACTCCTTGCCTTACTTCATGCTGTCCGGCTTGGGTAAAGTATTTGGAATTCAACTATCCGAATTTGATAGATCATCTCGCCACAACGAGATCTCCGCAAATTATTATGGGAGGACTGGTCAAAACTTATTGGGCTCAAAAGGAAAAAATCAACCCCAAAGACATTATGGTCATTTCAGTGATGCCTTGCACCGCTAAAAAGTATGAGATACAGAGAAAAGAATTGGAAGTTAACGGATTGAGGCCCGTAGATTATGTAATGACCACCAGGGAATTGGCTTATCTTTTAAAGAAGAAAAAGATAAATTTGGCCGGAATAAAGCCGGAAGCGGCCGATTCGCCGATGGGAGATCCTTCCGGAGCGGGCGTCATTTACGGAGCTAGCGGAGGGGTGGTTGAATCCGCTTTGAGAACCGCTTATTATAAATTAACGGGTAAAAACTTGGAAAAGCTTGAATTTGAACAGGTGAGAGGCATGGATGGCATCAAAAAAGCGGAAATTGACATTGAAGGGAAAAAAATAAAAATAGCCGTAATTAACGGATTAGGCAACGCAAAAAAAATATTGGAAGAATTAAAAAGAGATCCCAAGGCTTATGACGCGATTGAAGTAATGGCTTGTCCGGGAGGATGCATTGGAGGCGGAGGCCAGCCGATTCCGGTTAGCCCCAAAATAAGGAAACAGAGGGCGGAAGCGCTTTATTTGATAGATCAAGGCAAAGCCAACAGGCTTGCCCATCAAAATCCTGATGTAATCAAGGTTTATGAAGAATTTTTGAATAATGATAAGATTATCCATAAAGTGTGCCATACAAGTTATAACGCAAAAACAAAAGGCGAAATAAAAATTTTAAAAAACTCCAAAGAAACAAAATAATGAAAACTCAAATATTGGCAATTCCAAAGGAAAAAATAGCTCTTTTTTATTTCTCTGTTCTATTCGGAATATCTATCGTTCTTCCTCTTTTTCATTCCCAATACGTTACCGGCCCCATGGTCAACGCCGTATTGTTCTTGTCAGCTGTTTTGTCCGGTTCTACGGGAGCTATGCTTATAGCCATGGTTCCCAGTGTCATTGCCTTGTCAACGGGACTTTTGCCGGCAGTAATGGCTCCGGCAGTTCCCTTTATTATGCTCGGCAACGGCATTCTAATAGCGGCGTTTCTTTCTTTACAGAAAAAGAATTTTTGGATTGCCGCAATTTCGGCCGGCTTTCTAAAATTTGTTTTTCTTTTCGGCTCAAGCCGGATTATTGCCGGTTTGATCGTCAAAAAGCAAACAGCGTTTGCCGCGGCCGCGATGCTCGGTTTTCCCCAGCTGGTTACCGCTTTGGCGGGAGCGGTTTTGGCTTACGGAATTCTTAAATTTTTAAAAAGAATATAAAAGCTAAACAGCTCAAACAAAAACTCCTTTAGAAAGAACCTAAAGGAGTTTTTAACTTATGAAAAAATGAAATATCCTGCAAGAAGACCAATTCCGAAGCCGATAAAAAGAAAAAGCAACATTCCTATCAGGCAATGGGAGTAGCCTTCTTCCTCTTCACGAGGGGAAACATTTTGTTGGGTCATATATTTAATTTATTTTGACCTTTAAAAGAGCAGATTTTTTATATCTTATTGCGGATTAAAAATCAAGAGCCATTGATTTTTAAAAAGCTTTTATGCTAAGAAAAAATACCGCCTTAGGCGGATTTTGTTTGCAGGCAAATATAAAATATCCCCCGGGCATCATTGCTGACGCGGCGGGGGCCTGGCGGGTTTTCCCGCATTTTTTTTGCGGAAGATTGCGGTTTTAGGCCGGAACATGCAGCTCCGATAAATTTTGGCTTACAGAAATTCCGGTTATTTTTTCCGCTTCTTCGGCTATGGCCATGATTTTTTCTTTCAAATCATCAAGGCCTTCACGATCGGCCATTTCGGCCAATCTAAACAGGTCGTCTCTTGTTTTTGCAATAGACATAATGCAATGCCTCCGTGTAAAAGAACAAAAACAAAGACTATCAAAACTTCTTTCTTTTGTCAATAATTTGAAGATTCCGGCCAAACAAAAAAACCGCTAAAGCGGTTTTTTTGTTGTTTGAAAATTAGAAACGGCTCGGTCTTTCAGCTCTTTTGCTTCTCCAGCAATCTTTGCAGTAGATTGGCCTATCTGCGGCTGGTTCAAAAGGAAGTTCCGTTATTTCTTTTCCGCACTCGGAACATTTCCAGCTGCCCTTAATCATGGGGCGGGGAGTAAAGTTCCTGCGAGGACCGTTGTCGTAATTTCTTCTGTCTCCAAATGACATAATATTTTGAGAATATACGCTTAATTTAAATTAAAAGCGACCTTTCTCTTTTGAGCCGCCTTGCTTATGCCCGTCCGAGCTTTTTTATTTTAACGGCTGGAGCGAGGCGCCTTTAATTTTTGAAGACTAAAGATTTGACTACGACTTTAAGAGTATTTAAATTATAAATTAAAACAAGCAAAAAGTCAATGAGCCGAAGACCTTTATCCTAAAAACTGCATCTTTTCCGCTTTCAAAGCTTTATTTACAGGGCGTTTTAAATAAGCTAATATTCAGGAAGAAGATAAGAATAAATTAAAATTTTATGATAAAGCCAGGCAAGAAGCAAGTTATAATAGCGGGGGCTGTTATTGCGCTTATTTTCATATTATACAGGATTTTTTTTACCGGACAGCAAAGTAATTTTAATTACGAAGAAGTAAAAAAAAGCGATATTTCCCAAGAAGTTTCAGTTTCCGGACAGGTTAAAAAAGGAGAAGAATTGGCTTTGAACTTTAATGCTTCGGGAAAATTAAAGAAAATATACGTAAAAGAAGGAGATGAAGTGGAGCAAGGGCAAAGATTGGCTGAAATAGACAGCAGCCAGCTTTTAATCCAGCTTCAATCCTATCTCTCCCAGCTTAAAATAGCCCAAGCCGGGCTGGAAAAGCTTTTAGCCGGAGCCGGCCAAGAAGATATCTCTTTGGCGAGAACGGCCTTGCAAAATGCTCAATTGTCTTACCAATCCATCCGGCAAAAACATTCCGACGCTGAAGAAACCGCAAAGATAACTTTGGATAATCTTTACAAAAGCTCTTTAAGCTCTTTGGCTGATGCAAAGCTGGAAGCCTATAACGCTTTGGAATTTTTACAAAGCAATATTTATCTCGCTGATAGCAGGGATTTAACGGAGGCAAAGGAGGAAATAGAAAAAATAGCCCAAGCTTATCAGGAGGGAAGCGATTCTTTAAAGTCCGCCCAGGCAAGCGGCGCTGCGGATCAGATAGATTCGGCTATTGAAAAAATTAAGATTTTACTGGAAACCGCTTGCGATTCTTCATCCCAAATAAGAGATCTTTGGGATTTTCGTTCCAGCGCCAGCGCCGCCCAAAAGACATCTCTTGATACATATCAAGACAGCCTTAATACTTCTCTTCTAAGCGTTATTACCGTGCAAAATAATATTGCCGCGGCTGAAATTGCGAACCAATCCAGCATTAATACAGCTTGGGCTGCGGTTGTAACGGCGCAGGGCCAATTGGACGTTGCAAGAGAAAGCCTGGACAAGCTTTTGGCGTCTCCCCGCCGGGAAGATGTGGACTTGGCCCAAGCTCAAGTTTCCCAAGCCCAATCCCAAGTTAATCTTTTAAACCATCAGATAAAAGAGACTACAATCATATCGCCCATAGAAGGAAAAATATCGCAGATCGGCAAGAAAGAGGGAGAGCAGGTTCCGGCCATCTCTGCCGGTCAGGACTTTATAGTGCTTATTCCAAAAGAGCCTTTTCAGGTTGAAATAAATATTCCGGAAGTGGACATTGGAAAAGTGGAAACAGGAGATGTTTGCCGGATTGATTTGGATGCTTTTCCGGACGAGCAATTTTCAGGCAAGGTGATAAAAATAGATCCTGCCGAAACAATAATCGCGGGAGTGGTCTATTATAAAACGACTATTTCTTTGGAGAGCGAAGACCAAAAAATAAGGCCGGGAATGACGGCGAATGTGATTATTATTACTGAAACAAGAGAGGGATCTTTATCTGTTCCTCAAAGAGCTGTTTTTGAAAAGAACGGAAAAAGACTTGTCAGAATCGTTACTGGAAAAGAATTTGAAGAAAGAGAGGTTCAAACCGGCATAAAAGGAGTTAAAGGAGAGATTGAAATAATTTCCGGATTAGACGAGGGAGATAAAGTTGTTACTTTTTTAAAGGAGGATTAAAAAATCATTCCAAATTGAATTTTGGACTCATTATGAATATTATTGAAGTTAAGGACCTAAGAAAGGTATATAGCAACGGATATGTTTCCACCGTAGCTTTGGACGGAGTGTCTTTTGACGTCAAAGAAGGGGAATTTTTAGCTATTGTCGGATCTTCCGGATGCGGCAAATCAACTTTAATGCATATACTGGGATTGCTTGATCGGCCGACTTCCGGTTTCTATAATTTCGGAGGGAAAAACGTTTTTGAGATGTCCGACGACGAAGCGGCTCGCGTCCGCAACAAAAAAATGGGTTTTGTTTTTCAGTCCTTTAACCTTTTGCCCAGGACTTCCATTTTCAATAATGTTAAGCTGCCTTTGGTTTACGGCGGACTGTCGGATGAAAAAGAAAAAGAAATGGTTCTTTCGGCTTTGGAAAGCGTCGGGTTAAAAGATAAAGCGAATAATTTTTCCAATCAGCTTTCAGGAGGAGAGCAGCAGAGAGCGGCTATCGCCAGGGCTTTGGTCAATCATCCGGCGATTATTTTCGCCGACGAGCCTACGGGAAATTTAGACAGCCTTTCCGGGCAAAATGTTTTGGAGCTGCTGCAGGATCTTAACGATGACGGGCATACCATCATTTTGGTGACTCACGAAAAATATACCTCGGAAATGGCTCAAAGAATTATTGAGATGAAAGACGGCAAAATTGTTTTGGATGAAAAAGTGGAGAACAGAAAACTGGCTAAAAACGGTTTGATAAAATAATTATGAACTTGCGCGATTCAATAAAAACGGCTCTAATCAGCTTGAAAAGCAACAAAACCCGTTCGGCCTTGACGATGCTCGGCATAGTTATAGGCATTTCTTCAGTGGTAACAATGGTTTCAATCGGCAACGGAGCCAAACAGCTTATTATAGGCCAATTTTCCACTTTAGGCTCCAATAATATTTTTATAGAGCCGGGCTCTTTTTCTAAAAAAATGGAAGGCAATCAAGGCATGCAGTCAATGCTTGAAGAAATGACCATCAAAACCTTGAAATACGAAGATTACAAGGCGATAGAAAAAGATCCGTTGATAAGCAAAGCCGCTCCTTTGGCTTTCGGAGCGGAAAAAATTTTCTATAAAGGAAATGATTTTAAAGTAACTTATCTTGGAACGACTCCCGAAGGAATAAATATATTAAACAAAGCGGAGTTTATTTACGGCAACAATTTTACGGAGGAAGATGTAAAATCTTTAGGCAGGGACGTTGTTTTAGGCTATAAGGTCAAGGAAACTCTTTTTGGAGAAGAAGATCCCATAGGCAAGATAGTCAGGATTAGAGGAAACAACTTCAGAGTGATCGGCTCTTTGGACCAGCAGGGAACGCAGATGTTTATGAATTTGGACGAAGTGATTTATCTGCCGATAACAACCGCCCAGAAAGTTATTTTGGGAGTTGACCATATCCAAGAAATTGTCGCCCAGGCTAAAGATGAAAACAGGATAGAGGAAGCGGTGGAAAGCATCCGTTTGACCATAAGAGAAAGGCACGCGATAGACAATCCCGAAGGCGATCCCGCCAAAGATGATTTTAAGGTGGTCAGCCAAAAAGAAACGGCGGAAATATTGGATACGGTTATAAGTATTTTTACCATGTTTTTGTCTTCCGTGGCCGCGATCGCTCTTTTGGTCGGAGGGATCGGCATTATGAATATTATGCTGGTATCCGTTACGGAAAGAACAAAAGAAATAGGATTGAGAAAGGCTGTGGGAGCCCGCAGATCGGATGTTATGACGCAATTCTTAATAGAGGCTTTAATTTTGACTTTGATAGGAGGATTGATAGGAATATTTTTCGGCTTGGTCTTTTCTCTTTTGGCCAGTTTTATTCTAGGAGCGGTTTTGTCTATCAGCTGGCAGTTTTCTTTTCCTTTAAACGCCGTGGCTTGGGCTTTTTGCGTGGCTACGGCTATCGGCTTGGTTTTCGGCCTTTATCCGGCGCGGCGCGCGTCAAAGCTTAATCCCATAGAAGCCCTTAGATACGAGTAATTTTATGAATATTTGGCATCAAATAATTGGAAACCAGCCTTTGGCAGCCAGCTTGCTGGCTTGGTTTTTGGCCCAATTTTTAAAAGTATTAGGGTCGTTTAAAGACGGCTTTAACAAAGAAGATCTCAAGAAATTTGTGGCCACCGGAGGATTTCCAAGCTCCCACTCGGCGGCAGTGGCGGCTTTAGCGACTTCTTGCGGCTTGGTTTTCGGCCTTGATTCCGCCTTTTTTGCCATTGCCGCGGTCTTGGCGGTGATAGTAATTTATGACGCTTTTACTTTGCGGAGAGAAGCCGGACGGCAAGCCCAAGTTTTAAACCATATCATTGACGATTTTTACAACAATAAAGGAATCCAATTCAGACGGCTGAAAGAGCTTATCGGACATAGCCGCATAGAAGCCTTTTTCGGGCTTATTTTGGGAATTTTAACTGCGATCGTTCTCTTTAAAAACATTTAATTTATGAAAAAAATATTTTTTTCATTGCTTTTTTTGATTTTAGCCGGATTTTTTTTGCATTTGCTTGTTCAATTTCTGCCTCCTTATTTCAGCAGGACGGCAAAGGAATCTTTTATTCTAGCCAAAAAAACTTCTGATCAAGCTTTGGCCGTCCGTTTGGAAGAAGGAGGGTTTGTTCGCAGCCGGACGGCTTTTGAACAAGCGCTGAAAATTAAAAACTTGCAGGGAAAAATACAGCCCGGGGGATATTATCTTTCCAAGAATATGTCGGTTTTTGAAATAATTGAAGTTTTGTCTTCCGGCCCGATACAGAGATGGGTAACATTGCCGGAAGGGTTAAGAAAAGAAGAGACCGCTGATATTTTAGGCGAAAATCTTGGCTGGGACAGCGAGCAGCGCCAGTTGTTTTTAGATAATTCCAAAGAGGGATATCTTTTTCCGGAAACTTATTTATTGGATGTTGACTGGAGCGGGGGAGATATCGCAAAAAGGCTGTCTGGACAATTTGATAAGGAATTTAAAGTTTTGTCGGAAGGCTATGACGACGGCCTTTCTCGGGACGAATTAGTTGTCTTGGCGTCTCTCGTGCAGCGCGAATCTCGGGGAGCGGAAGAAATGTCCATGGTGTCAGGGATAATTTTTAATCGTCTGAATATGGGAATGAAACTGGACATTGACTCCACTTTGCAATATCAGACAGGCTCTCCTGAAAATTGGTGGCCGAAAGTTTCAGCGGGCGTTAAGTCAATGGAATCTCTCTATAATACATATTTGAACAAAGGATTGCCTCCGTCTCCCATTTGCAGCCCGGGAGAAGAGGCGTTGGTTGCTTCCATGTTTCCGAAAAAAAATTCTTATTTGTATTATTTGCATGACGCAGAAGGCGAAGCGCATTATGCAGAAACATACGAAGATCATTTAAGAAACATTGAAAAATATTTAAAATGAAACCTTCCCATTCGGATATGCCCGTTCCTTATAAAAAAGGATTCTCCAAGTTTTTGGGGCTGAAAATAGATCTTTCCCAAAGGCCGCTGATTCCTCGGACGGAAACTGCTTTTTGGACAAAAGCCGCGATTAAAGAAATCAGAAAAGAAACAAAAGAAAAAATAAGCTGTCTTGACCTTTTTGCAGGGTCAGGCTGCATAGGCTTGGCGGTTTTGGCCAAGACTGAAAAAGTTTCTTGCGATTTTGGAGATGTTAGCCCCGAAAACATAAAGCAGATTAAAGTAAATATAGGATTAAACGGCTTAAAAAAAAGGGAGGCGAAAATTATTCTTACGGATGTTTTTTCCAATGTTAAGAAAAAATACGATTATATTTTGGCCAATCCTCCTTATATAGCCGGCGTAAGATTTCATTTAGTCCAGCCTTCTTCCTTGGCCTTTGAACCTAGAATCGCTTTGGACGGAAAAAAGGACGGGATGTTTTATATTGATAAATTTTTGAAGGATGCGAAAAATTTTTTAAAACCGGGCGGGAAGATATTTATGGAGTTTGATTTTTACCAAAAAAAAGAATTGGAAAAATCCCTTAAGAAATATGGGTGGAAGGATTATAAGATATATAAAGATCAGTTTGGAAAGGAGAGGTTTGTAAAAATAACAAGCTAATAAAGTTTTCAATTTTCAAACGGAGCAATCCTGAATAATACGGTTTAAAAATTTAATAAAAATTAAGAATTAGAAATTAAAATTAGCAAAGATTATGTTCCAGTATGTTATTTTAGGCATTTTACAGGGAATATTTGAATGGCTGCCCGTTTCAAGCGAAGGAGCGGTTGCTTTGGCTTCAAATATTTTTAAAATCCAAACCAATGCGGTTGATTTTTCTTTATTTTTGCATATGGGAACTTTGGCGGCGGTAATAATATATTTTTGGAAAGATTTTATTAATTTGCTGCTGGTCAGAGACAAAAAATTTTTTAAATTTTTTATTTTGGCAACAGCCGTATCTTTGCTTATCGGTTTTCCGGTTTATAAATTTGCAAGGGAGTTCAATATAGGCAACGGCCTTTTGATTTTAATGGGAGCGGCTTTAATCGGCACCGCTTTCTTCCAAAAGCAAGGAAAAAAATTAAATTTAAGCCTTGTCCAATCCGCTTTGGCGGTAGGATTTCTGCAGGGGCTTGCAGCCATTCCCGGCTTGTCCAGATCGGGTTCAACGATTTTTGGACTGTCTCTTAGCGAATCCGATTCCGAAAAAGTTTTAAGAACTTCTTTTATGCTTTCCGCTCCGGCCGTTTTTTCTTCTTCGGCTTACCTGTTTTTTTTCGGAGATAAAGTTTTGTTTTCTTCCGGCGGGCTTGTCGCTCTTGTTTTTTCTTTTTTGGCGGGCTTGGCAAGCCTTAATATACTTTTGATATGGGCAAAAAAGATTAATTTTTTCCGGCTTGTTTTTATCTTTGGAATTTTATGCCTAATCGGGGGATGGCTGCAGATTTTTATTTTTTAAAAAAAATCTTTTGGCGGGTATCGCAAAATTAAGTTATCCACTTATATTTTAAAAAATTGTTTAGTATAATTTAAATAATAACCATTAAAATTAAATTAAATATGCCTTTTATAACAAAAGGAGCGGCAAATATAAAATATTTAGCCATTGTTATTTCTGTCGCTGTAATTGCGGCAGCGTTTATAATTTTATATCCAAAAATTAACGGCGCGCCGGCGGAACAGCTTTATCAGCCGCAACAAAACGGCTATATTCAGGAAAATTCCGCGAGAACCGCGGAGGATTGCGAAGTTCTCCCGGAAGAAATGCAGGAATCCTGTTATTTTGAAGTCGCTTTGAATGAAAAAAATATTGTTCCTTGCAATAAAATAAAAAGCGAAGAGGCCAAAGAGCAGTGTTTTTCGGCCGTTGCTTCGGCAGCCCAAGATTCTTCTCTTTGCGACGGAATATCAACTCAAGCCAGAAGAGAATTTTGCTATTCAGGCGTTGCCGCGGCCAAGCAGGATCCTTCTCTTTGCGAC
>JAQTVQ010000006.1:19625-49012 GCA_028706715.1 Minisyncoccota bacterium
CTTCTCTTTGCGACGGAATATCAACTCAAGCCAGAAGAGAATTTTGCTATTCAGGCGTTGCCGCGGCCAAGCAGGATCCTTCTCTTTGCGACAAGATAAGCGAAGAAGAGATAAAAACTTTTTGTATCGCTTCAGCCAAGCAGGATCCTTCTCTTTGCGAAGAGCTGTCTTTCCAAATTAAAGAAGATTGCTACAGCAATATCGGAATAGCGAAAAAAGACTTGTCAGTCTGCGATAAAATACAATCCCAAGGACTAAAAGAGATTTGTTATTTGAAAGTTGATCCCCTCCAAGGCGCTTTGCTTGGATGCGAGAGGAAAGAGACGGCCGGAGAAAAGAATCTTTGCTATCAAGAGACGGCCATAAGCAATTTGGATTTATCCATTTGCTCTAAGATAAAAGGGGAAAGCGAATCCTGCTCAAAAGATTTTTGCCTTTTGCAGATTGCCGTAATGAAAAAAGACGCTTCTATCTGCGAAGGCCTGCAAGAGAGGCTGAAAGATCAATGTTATTACGGGATAGCTTTATTCTCGCAAGATTATTCCGTTTGCGCCGATCTTTCATCCGAAGAATCCCGGGATCTTTGCCGTATGGATGTAGCTTCGGCCAAAAAAGATCCTTTAGCCTGCGAGGCGATATCCGATTCTTTGATTAAGGAAGCTTGTTTGGAAGCTTCAAAATAACAAAAAGCGATAATATTTATCAGTAAAAAGCTCGCGGCAATCCGCGAGCTTTCTTTTTTGCCGGATTTTTTATAAAATTACCTTTGTGAAAGATAAAAAAAACATTCTAAAGCTTAACAAGGAACAGCAGAAGGCCGTAAAGCATATAAAAGGGCCTCTTTTAATCGTAGCGGGCGCCGGCACCGGAAAAACGGCGGTTTTAACGCAAAAAATAGTTTATTTGATTGAAAAAAAGCTTGCCGAACCGCAGGAAATTTTAGCTTTGACCTTTACCGAAAAAGCCGCCCAAGAAATGGAGGAAAGAGTGGATATTGCCTTGCCTTTCGGTTATTACGACCTTTGGATCTCAACTTTTCATTCTTTTTGCGAAAAAGTTTTAAAAGATTACGGCCTTGAAATAGGCCTGCCTTCCAATTTCAAGCTTTTGGACGAAGTAGGAGGATGGATATTGGTTAAAAGGAATTTTGAAAAATTTGATTTTTTGAAACACTATAAACCCCTTGGCAATTCTTCCAAATTTATCCATATTTTGCTTGATCATTTTAAGAAATTGAAAAATGAAGGCATTTATCCTGAAGATTATTTGGAA
This sequence comes from Minisyncoccota bacterium, assembly GCA_028706715.1. Taxonomy (GTDB): domain Bacteria; phylum Patescibacteriota; class Minisyncoccia; order Minisyncoccales; family JAQTVQ01; genus CAIMDX01. The sequence goes on from JAQTVQ010000006.1 coordinate 20,898, forward strand.
TATGCGGACTCTTTAAAAAAGAATTTAGACGATTCTCCGGCTGTTTCCCGAGGGATAAAAGGAAAGGAAAAAACCGATTTTTTAAAGGAGCAAGAGGAATTTGAAAAAATAAAAGAAGCGGCTTTGGCCTACCACGCTTATCAAAAATTGCTTTTGGAAAACAATGCTTTGGATTTTGGGGATCTTTTGAGCTACACCATTAAGCTTTTTCGCGAGAGGCCTTTGATTTTAGACAGATATAGAAAACAGTTTAAATATATTTTAGCGGATGAATTTCAAGATACCAATTGGACGCAGTATGAATTGCTTAAAATTTTAGCCGAGCCACGCAACAACATTACTGTCTGCGCTGATGACGATCAGTCAATTTTTTCTTTTCAATCATCTTCCTTTAATAACGTTTTGCAGTTTAAAAAAGATTATCCCGAATCAAAGGAAGCGGTTTTAACGGACAATTACCGTTCTCCTCAAAATATTTTGGATTTGGCTTACAATTTTATACAGCTGAATAATCCCAATCGTTTGGAATGCAGGCTTAACGAAATCAGCGGGATGAAAGAGAGGGCAAAGAAAAAAGGCGTTAGCCTTTCGGGATTCAAAAGCATCAGCAAAAGGCTGAAGGCCGCGGACAAAAAGCCGGGGAAGATTGAACATTTGGTTTTTGAAACGGGACAGGAAGAAGTTTCCGGGGTGGTTAGCCGGATATGGGATTTAAAAAAGAGAGATAAAGAATCTTCTTTTTCTGATTTCGCGATTTTGGCGAGAACCAATGAAATTGCGAATATCTTTGCCCGGGGGCTAGAGAGGTCGGGAATGCCCAGCCAATTTTTGGCATCCAAGGGACTGTATCTAAAGCCCGTAATCTTGGATTTGATCTCTTATCTTAAAGTTTTGGCGGATCTGCACGATTCTTCCAGCTTTTATCGCGTCTTAACCGTTCCTTTCCTTCAAATATCCGTCTCGGATATCGCCAAAATTATTCAGCACAGCCATCAAAAAGCGATTTCAATTTTTGAAGCTTCAATGCAGCTGCCGCTGATTAAGGATTTGGAGGCAGATACGATTGATAAAATTAACTGGCTTGTTTCCAAGATTAAAAAACATTCCGTTCTCGCAAAAGAAAAAAATATTTCAGAGCTTTTCATTATTATTCTTAATGATTTGGGGTATATCAAATATTTCAGCCAAGAAAATGAAGCCAGTTTTTATGACAGCGAAGTCGCTTCCCAATTTTACCGCAAGCTTAAAGATTTTGAGGATGCCAATATTGACGCCAAGCTTTTCGGCTTTTTGGAGCAGTTTAAAATGGAGCTGGAAGCGGGAGATGAAGGATCTATAAATTCCAGTATGGAAAACGCTTCCGAATCGGTAAAAATTATGACTTTTCATTCGGCGAAAGGATTGGAATTTAAATATGTTTTTTTGGTAAATATGGCTGACCGAAGATTTCCCAATGTCGGACGGAGAGATCCGATTTCCATTCCCGAGCCGCTTATTAAAGAAGTTTTGCCTCAAGGAGATTTTCATCTGCAGGAAGAACGCCGTCTTTTCTATGTCGGAATAACTCGGGCCAAGAAATCTTTATTTTTGACATGGGCAAAGGATTATGGAGGAAGAACTTTGAAAAAACCCAGCCGTTTTTTGCTGGAAGCGGGAATTATTAAAGATAGAAGCGATTTTACCGGATCTTCCCTTAAAAAACCAAGCTTTTCTTTCAAGCGGGAAAATGCGGCGGACGCAAAAATTGGCAATAATCCAAAAATCAACTTTCCCGGATATTTTTCTTTTACCCAGCTCTCCGTTTTTGAAAAATGTCCTCTGCAGTATAAATTTTCTTATTTGTTGAAAATTCCGACAAAAGGCAAGCCGGCTTTAAGTTTCGGCAAGACAATGCATAATGTTCTTGAACGTTTCGTCGGTTTGGTTTCAAGAACCGGGCAGTTAAGCCAAGCCGGCCTTTTCGGCGGGAAAATTCCGGCGGCAGGAGGCAAAACCGGCAAGCCGGAATACGAAGACTTGCTTAAAATTTATAAAGAAGAGTGGATTGACGATTGGTTTGAGAGCCAAACGCAAAAGAACGAATATTTTAGACAGGGAAAGGCGAGCTTAAAAGCTTTTTGGGATCATTTTCAAGAAGCCGATCCGCAGATTTTGTTTTTAAACAACAATCCGGCGCTGGAACAAGCCTTTAAACTTAAGATAGGAGAAGACTCTTTTATCGGTAAGATTGACAGAATTGATAAAGGGGAGCAGGAGAGTATAGAAATACTTGACTATAAAACGGGAAAGCCGAACACAAAGAAAACTTTGGCCGATTTTGAAAAGCTCCAGCTTTTAATTTACCAGCTGGCTTTAAAAAGAGTTTTCGGCCTTTCAACGAAAAAATTAACTTATTATTATTTGAATAACTGTTCTTTTGTTTCTTTTATGCCGAAGGGCGATGAAGCGGAAAATACGGAAAAAGAGCTGGCTAGGCGGATAGAAGCTGTTAAGAACAGCGATTTTGCGCCTCGGCCCGGATTTCCCCAATGTAATTATTGCGATTTCAAAAATATTTGTCCGTATCGCAAAAATTAAAAAACCAAAGGTTTATAAACATTTTTATAATTTAATTATGCAAAAAATAGCTATTGTCGGCATTGGAGGGCGAACAGGAACGCTTTTCGCCGAACAGTTTAAAAAATCAGCCAAAATTTTGGGAATAGCCAAAGAAAAGGAGGCGTCATTAATAAGGACGGGGAAACTTTTGATTCAAAAAAAGGGAGAAGATCCAAAAGTTTTTAAGTCTGATATTATTGAAGACAAGAACTTTTCGGCGCAGGCGATGCCTGATTATATTTTGGTTTCCACCAGGTATCCGATTTATCCCGTAGTCAAGTATTATTATCAAATTGTCAAGCAAAAAGACGGAAAAATTCCCGCATTAATCATCTCTCAAAACGGATTGGAGGCTTTTGAAGAAGCGATGGCAGCTTTGCGGGAAATATTTAAAGAGGAAGTTTTTAAGGTCCAGGTAATCAGGCTCAACTTATTCAATGCGGTGGACGGGACAAGAAAGGAAGATAAATTTTGTTTAAAATATTTTGAGCCGGTCAGGCTGGTTTTTTCCAGCGCTTTTGGCCCGATAGAAACAGGGGGCTTCAAGAAAATTTTGGAAAAATCAGGAACGGAATTTAAAGAATATCCGAGAGAAGAATTCAAAAATATGGAATATTCCAAGCTTTTTCTGAATTTAATCGGCATGGCTTCCGCTTCCTGGAGCAAATCCGTAAAAGAAGGATTTAAAAGCAGAATTATTTTTAAAGAAGAAGCGGAGTCTTTAAGAGAGTATATAACGGCAGTAAAGCTTTCCGGGGGATCGTTCCTCAATTTCAAGCATTATCCCGTAAGCGCTTTGGCTTCCATTATAAATATTACGCCGATGCCTCTTTTGCTTGTCTTTAGGAGCCTTTTGGGCGAGGCAATCAGCAGAGGAAGAGGAAATAAGCCGAAAGATTTAAGCGAGGCGGAATACTATAACGGAGCGGTTATAAAGCTGGCGCGCAAATTTGGCGCGCAAGCTCCGATGAATGCTAAAATATATAATAAAATTAAAAAAATAAAATAAAAATATGAACACGATATTTTTTTTATTATTAATATTCGCGTATTTAATGGGATCTATTCCTTTTGGCTATCTTATTCCCAAGATGAGAGGAATAGACATCAGAACGATCGGAAGCAAGGCTACCAGCAGCACCAATGTTTCCAGGGCTCTCGGCTGGAGATGGGGGATTGTGAACATCGTCTTGGATGTTTCCAAGTCATATATTCCGGTTGCGATGGCGTTAAGATATCTGTCAAACCCATGGGAAGCCGTTGTCGTGGCTTTGATGCCTGTGGCGGGCCATGTTTTTCCTGTTTGGCTTAATTTCAAAGGAGGAAAAGGAGGCGCGCCTTTTTACGGGGCGCTGATTGCCTTTATCGGAATCTCAAGTCCTTTGGTTCTTTTGGGGCTGGCATTTTTTATTGCCATTTTGGCTGTTTTTAAAAGAACAAGCGTTGCCAATTTATCTCTGCCATGGATATTGGCCGTCTTGATTTTTTCCATTAAGCAAGACATTCCTCTTACCGTTTATTCAATCCTCGGAGCAATTATCATTACCATAGCTTTGAGGGAAAATATCAAGAGGCTGATGCAGAGAACGGAACCGAAAACGCCTTTTAAATTTTAAGCCGGCGGTTGCGAAAAAAAATCATTCTGATAAGATAAATTTTGTTTGGGAAAAAGACGAAAATTTAAATTATTTGTAAAAATCAAAGAAATTATGGCTAAAAAATATATCATAGACAAAGAAAAGTGCGTCGGCTGCGGAGTGTGCGTGGCTGTTTCTTCAGGGGGAACGGAGCTTGGAACGGACGGCAAAGCTGAAATTACAGACTCCGAAAAAATAGAAAAATCCGGAGGAGAGGAAGTATGTCCTTACGGCGCCGTTAAAGAAGACAAAAGCGCGAAATAGCGAAAATTATATAAAAAACCGTTGTTAATCTAACGGTTTTTTTATTTAAAGATTTGAAAGCTATTTTTATGCGCTTTTGCTTGATAAATTTTTAAATTTGCAATAGAATAAATCCGACAATAATTGTCGGTTTTATTTTGAGCAAACAATGAAAATTTCCACGAAAACAAAATACGGGCTTAGAGCGGCCATATATCTTGCGGAAAAAGGCAAAGAACAAGGTTTCCATTCCATAAAGCAAATAGCGAAAAGCGAAAACATCTCTCCGGATTATTTGGAAAAAATAATTTCCAAAATGGAAAAAGCGGGGATGCTCAAATCGCAAAAAGGAGCCAAAGGGGGATATTCTTTGGCCAGGCCCGCCAAAAGAATAAAACTAGGGGAAGTGGTCAATGCTTTGGAGGGGGATAATTATTTCGTCCAATGCTTGAGCGGAAAAGGGAAGGTATGCGCGCAATGCAAAAAATGCGCGGCCCAAAATTTTTGGCAGAAATTTCAAGAAAAGCTTGATAGTTTTTTAGATTCGGTATCATTGGAAGATATAATAAAAAACAAATTTTAATTTATGGCTAAAATATCCGAGAAAAAACCAAACAAAAACCAAGCAAGAAGACAAAATATTTATATGGATTACGGCGCGGCTACGCCCGTTGATCCGAGAGTCTTAAAATCATTAAGCCGTTTTCCTTCGGAGTTCTTCGGCAATACGATGTCTTTGCACAGCTTTGGCAGAAAAGCCAAAGCCAAACTTGAAGAAAGCAGAGAAATCCTAGCGGATTTAATCAATGCCGAGCCCCGGGAAATAATCTTTACCGGATCGGCGACCGAAAGCAATAATCTCGCCTTAAAAGGAATAGCTTCTGCCAACAGGCAGAAGGGAGGGCATATTATTATTTCTCCGATAGAACATTCTTGCGTCAAGGAGAGCGCTGACTGGCTTGAAGGACAGGGCTTTGAGATAAGCAGGCTGAAAGTTGACGAATACGGATTAGTTGATCCCCGAGAAGTTAAAAAGCTGATAAGAAAGGACACAATCCTTGTCTCGGTGATGCACGCGAATAATGAAATAGGAACGATTGAACCGATAGAAGAAATCGGGAAGATTTGCAGGAACAAAGGGGTTTATTTCCATACTGATGCCGCCCAAAGCTTGGGCAAGATTCCCATTGACGTTAAAAAAATGAATATTGACCTTTTGACCGGAAGTTCTCAAAAAATGTACGGGCCCAAGGGCGCGGCATGCCTGTTTGTCAGGAAAGGAATAAAAATTAATCCCATTCTGCATGGAGGAGGACAGGAGTTCGGCTTGCGTCCGGCGACAGTAAACGTTCCGGCTGTTTACGGCTTTGCGAAAGCGGGCTTGTTTTGCGGAAAGGAAATGCGGAAAGAAAGCGAGAAACTTCGCAAACTAAGGGATAAATTGATAAAAGGAATAAAGGCAAAAATAAGCGGAGCGTTCTTAAACGGGCATCCTCAAAAAAGGCTTCCGAACAATATCAATTTCCGATTTGAATTTATTGAAGGGGAAGCCTTGATCGCGAAGCTTGATATAAAAGGAATAGCGGCCTCAACCGGCTCCGCCTGTTCTTCGGAGAAGCTTCAGCCGAGCCACGTTTTATTGGCCATAGGCTTGGCTCCGCAGAAAGCGCACGGATCATTAAGGCTTACTTTGGGAAGATGGACGACGGACAAAGAAGTTAATTACGTTTTGGAAGTTTTACCGGAAATAATTAAAGAATTAAGGGAAATTTCACCGTTTAAAAAATAAGATATGCCTAACAATTTTTATACAAAAAAAGTAATGAACCATTTCAAAAAGCCTCACAATTACGGAAGGTTGGAGAAGGCCGATGGAGTGGGAACCGTAGGCAATGCGGTTTGCGGCGATGTTATGCGCCTTTATATCAAAATCGGACTGGACAAAAAAAAGCAGGAAGTTATCAAAGACATTAAATTTGAAACTTTCGGCTGCGTCGCCGCCATTGCTTCCTCAAGCGCGATAACCGATTTGGCAAAAGGAAAAACCTTAAAAAGCGCTTTAAAAATCAGCAAGGCCGGAATAGCCGATTCTTTGGGGGGACTGCCTCCGGTCAAGATGCACTGCTCTCTTTTGGCTTCCGACGCTTTAGCCGAAGCGGCTTATGATTATCTTTTTTCCAACAAAAAGGAAATTCCTTCCGACTTGGAAGCCAAGCACAAGCAGATATCCAAAGACAGGAAAAGAACGGAAAAAAAGTATAAAGATTGGATGGAGGAGCAGAAAAAAATAATGGATAAAAATTAAGTATGGCCAAAGTTAAAGTCCTTTGCGCGTTGTCCGGAGGCGTAGATAGCGCGGTTGCCGCAGCTTTGCTAAAAAACGGAGAATTTTTGCCCGATGGCAGGCAAGCAGAGGTTTCTTCAGCGTTTATTAAATTTTGTTCCGGTTGCGGCAAAAGCAGAAATTTTACGCTTAAAGAAGAAAAGAGGGCAAAAAAAATAGCCCGAGTTTTAAATATTCCTTTTTTTGTTTTAGACCTTCAAAAAGAGTTCAAGCAAACCGTAATCAAAAAATTTTTAGAAGAATGTAAAAAAGGAAAAACCCCCAACCCTTGCGTTGTCTGTAATAAAGAAATTAAGTTCGGCTTGCTTGCGGAAAAAGCGCTGGAGCTGAATTTTGATTTTATCGCCACTGGACATTACGCGAGGAAAGATCAAATTTTCCAGTTGCCGGCCGGCAAAAAAAAAGCCAAGGCCTTGAGATACGGATTGTTTTCTCCGGAGGACAAAAATAAAGACCAAACATATTTTTTATACGGGCTTGGGCAGAAGCAATTAAGGCGGGCCTTATTTCCTTTGGGGGAATATTCCAAGATTCAAGTCAAAAAAATGGCTGAAAAATTTAATCTGCCTGTTTCAGGAATAAAAGAATCGCAGGAAGTCTGTTTTATTCCAAACAGAGCGGAAGATTTTTTAAAGGAGAAAATCAAAGAAAATTTTGGAGAAATTATTGACGCTGCAGGCAAAAAAATAGGAAGGCATAAAGGCCTTTGGTTTTATACTATCGGCCAGCGCAAAGGCATGGGACTGGCCGGAGGACCTTATTATGTCTGCGGAAAAAATATAGAGAAAAATATCTTGATTGTTTCCAAAGAAGAGAAAGACTTGATAAAGAAAAAAGTTTTTTTTAAATATTCCAATTGGATTTCAGGCAAGAAGCCGGTATTTCCTTTAAAAGCGAAAGCCAAAATCCGATATCGTTCTCCTTTGGCTTTTGCCTCCGTAAACAAAACAAAGAAAAGAGGCGTCTTTGAGGCCGTTTTTACTTCGCCGCAGAAGGCGGTCACTCCCGGACAGTCAATAGTTTTTTATAGCGTAAAAACCAAAAAAGGAGGAAGGGAAGTATTGGGAGGAGGAACCATCATATAGCGAAATTAAATCCCAATATCCAATTTCCAATGTCCAAATAAGCTCTAGGATCTAAAATTCAAATAAATAAATCCAAAAAGGAGTCAATCAGTGATTGGGATTTTGTTGGTCATTGGGATTTGGCAATTTGAGGCTTTATATTCCGTTAGCCTTGTCTATAATTTTTGACGTGTTATTATTTTTATAAAATTAATATTTAATTAAATATCTATGGATACTAAAAATTTATCGCAACATTCAAATAAAAAACCGAAAGACGGAAAAGAAATTACTGAAGAAACCGTTTTAGCGGAAATATTGCAGAGAAAAGGGGCTGAAGAAATTTTGGCCGGATACGATTTGCCTTGCTTGTCATGTCCTTTTGCCAAAATGGAAATGGAACAGCTGAAAATAGGGGATATTTGCGAGCAGTATGGCATTGATTTAAAGAATTTGCTTAAAGATTTAAATAAATAATTTTTAACAAATGCAAGGCAAAAAACAGGTATTTTTAGTATTGGGGTTTTTGCTTTTATTTAATTTGGCGGCCTGGCAGGCCGTTTTTTATTTTCATTTTTCGCCCAAAGAGCTGGAAGCGGTTTTTTTTGACGTCGGACAGGGAGATTCAATTTTTATAAAAACTCCGCAAGGCCATCAGATTCTTATTGACGGCGGGCCGGATGCCGGAATTTTGGAAAAATTGTCGCAGGAAATGCCTTTTTGGGACAGGGATTTGGATATGGTAATTCTTACCCATCTTGATAAAGATCATTTGTTCGGCATATTGGAAGTTTTGAAAAACTATAAAGTTGAGAATATAGTTTGGTCCGGCTTGGGAGTTGAAAGCAGTTCCGGATTTAAAGAGTGGGAGAAAATAAAAGAACAGGAGATTAAAGAGGGAGCCAAAGAAACCATAATTTCGGCCGGAGAAAAAATTATCGCCGGACAAGCCGTTTTTTCGGCGCTTTATCCTTTTTTAGAGGAAAGAAGAGAGATTAAACGGAACAATGAAGGATGCTTGGTTCTAAAAATGCTTTTTAAAGACAATGATTTTCTTTTTTGCGCGGACATAAGCTTTGGCGAAGAAGAAAAAATAACAGCGAATTTTAGCGATATTTCAGCGCAAGTTTTAAAAGTGGCCCATCATGGGTCAAAATATTCCACTTCCGAATCTTTCCTGAAAAGAGCCGCTCCCCAAATTGCCGTAATCCAATCCGGAAAAAACAGCTATGGACATCCGTCGGAGGAAGTTTTGACCCGCTTGCAAAAATTTGATATTAATACATTCAGAACCGATATAAACGGCGACATCAAGATTGTTGCCAACGGTTATAATTTGCAAATTAAAAAATAATATTGTTTTTATTTTTATGGTTGAATTTCCTATATTCAAAACTAAAATTGAAGATTCTCCGCGTTTTGATTTGGCAGATCCAAAGCAAAGAGGAGAATATTTCCAGTTAAAAGCCGGATTGGAAATAGAAAAAATGAAAAAATACCTTGAAGAAGGGAATACTTTTATCGCTTATCTTTTGGGCAAAAAGAATTCCGGCAAGGGGACTTATTCCAAAATGTTTGGAGAGATTTTTGGCAAAGAAAAAGTTTTCCATCTTTCAATAGGAGATATGATAAGAAATGTTGACAAAGAATTGAAAACGGAAGGCCAAAGGGAATCCTTGGTAAAATTTATCAGAGAGAATTACAGGGGATGGATGTCCCCGGATGAAATTATTGAAACTTTGGAGGGAAGAAGCACTTCCAAGCTTTTGCCCACAGAATTGATTTTAGCCATAGTCAAAAGGGAAATAGCCAAAAATAAAGGAAAGGTTATTTTTATAGACGGATTTCCAAGAGGTTTGGACCAAGTGGCTTTTTCGCTTTTCTTCCGTGATTTGGTGGATTACCGTCAAGACCCGGATGTTTTTGTTCTAATCAGCGTGCCGGATATGGCCATTGAAGAGCGTATCAAATGGAGGTTGATTTGTCTCAAATGCAACACTTCCCGCAATTTAAAGCTTTTTCCTACCAAATCAATCGGCTACGATGAAGCCAAAAAAGAATTTTATTTGGCTTGCGATAATCCGGAATGCGGCGGAGTCAAAATGGTTGCCAAAGAAGGCGATGAGCTGGGCTTGGACCCGATAAGGGAAAGAATTAAAATAGATCAGGAGCTTTTGGAAAAAGCTTACCAGCTTTACGGAGTGCCTAAAGTCTTGTTAAGAAATGCCGTTCCGATAGATAAAGCCGAGGAATATGTCAATGACTATGAAATTACTCCCCAGTATGAATATAAATGGAACGACAAAGAGGGAAGAGTTGAAGTAATAGAAAAGCCATGGACGATATTGGACGATCAAGGAACAGCTTCTTTCAGCTTGTTGGCGCCTCCTGTGGTGGTTTCATTAGTAAAACAGCTAATTACCGCTTTGGGACTGTAAAACCTCTGAAAAGACCCTTTAAAAGCGCCTGCGGGCGCTTTTAAATTGGGGGAGACTAATTTTATAGAGATAAAAGAATATTTAACCAATATTCATCTTTTTACTTTTTTGAGAATTAATTTAAAAGGTAAAAGTCAAAAATCAAACGAAATCACAATGCAAAATTTTAAAATTTTTAATTGTCATTTTACATTTTGATTTTTTTAGTCTTGACCTCTTCTCTTTTGAGGGCGATAATAATAATAGTCTTGTGCTTTTAAAATTAAAAAGCAGAGCCTCTCTGAAAATAAAAGTTTTTAGAGAGGTCCTGCTTTTAAGAAGATTCCGGCACAAAGCTCTTTTTACGGGAGCCTGCATATCAGCTTGTTTCGGCAGGCGGATAAGGGCACCCACCTGGATTTTTTCCGGAGTCTTTCTCTGAATCGCGGGACCGCAAAAGATCGCCTATAAAAGGCGGTTTTTTGTTTATATGGAAAAAGTTTTTTGAATAAAAAGAGGGTTGTTTATCAAGGGTTAGCAGGATGGTAAGATTTGATTTAGAAAAATGTAAAATATAAAAATCAAAGATCAAAATGACAATTTAAAATGTTAAAATTATTTTTTGTTTTTGACTATTTTTTGGGCATAATCGGTCAACTTCATTTTTGAATTTTTACACTGTCATTTTACATTTTGGTTTTTACATTTTAAATTAAAATAAATTACTGACTTTCCATTAAAAAAGAGAGCTGTTTTAGCCCTCTCTTCTGTGTTCTTTTTTACCCTATTTTTTAGTCGTCATCCCAGCGATATTTTCCCTTCTTTTTCTATCTTTCGGAGAAATAATTCTACGTCTTGCGAACGGTAAACGCGGTAGTTGTTAATGGGGTTTCTCAAGGCTTTTAGCTTGCCTGATTTATCCCAGTTCCTGACTGTGAGAGGAGTAACTCCGAACAGCTTTGCCACCTCTTTGACCGTTAAATACCTCTTGTCTTTCGGCACGCTGATATTTAATATTTTTATAGGAATCTCCTTGCTTGCCATAATATAAATCTTTATTAATGTTTATTATAGTTTAAGGTTAATAAACCTTTATAAATTTATGATACTATGGCTTAAAATTAGTGTCAAGTATTATACTTGTCTGCGAAAGCTGGAGAAGCGATTAATCGGAAGGGATAATTGAAATAATAAAAGACAGATACGGGCTTGCAGGAAATTAATTTAGTAGGAATTTTTAATCATTGGGGGACGTAAAATTTGCTTGGCAAATTAACGTCCTTTCATTCTCGCGAAAATGCTTTTGAGCCTTTTCGCGAGGATGGGTTTTCCACAGTTTGACATATCAAAAAAAATGCTAAAATAACATTAATCTCGGGTGCCGAGAAATGCTAAAAAGCTTGAAAAACAAAGACAGAAAAGACTTACCATTTTTATGGCGATAAATTACATAAAAAGCTCTAAAAAAATATCTTCTCGCGATGCGACGATGTATTTTGGATACAGCGCTGACCATGTCGCTTATCTGATAAGAAACGGGAAAATCAACGGTAAAAAAATCTACACCAAAGAAGCGTGGAAAGTGTCTAAAAAAGACTTGTTGGAATACTTGGAAGAAAGAAATAAAAAATTTTCTCAAAAAGGGTTCTTCGGTATTTTAAACGGCATTCGTTATTTTTTTAAAAAATATCTTTCTTTGAAAGAAGCTTCGGCAATTTCAGGATATGCTCCCGATTACATCGGGTATTTGGTGAGGCAGGAAAAAATTCGCGGCAAAAAAGTTTATTTCGGCGCCAGCTGGGTAACGACAAAAGACGCGGTTAAAAAATATCTTGACGGCAAGCCGCCTAGAAAATATCAAAAACCCGTTACGCTCTCTTTTCCTTTTTGGAAAAAAGAAAAATATTTTTCTTTCAAGATCGCGAAGTCCGGAATTTTTGCCGCCTTGCTTATTGTTTTTTTGAGCGGATGGGTTTTGGCCAATTCAAACCAAAATCAAAATCAGTTCGTTAATATTTATCCGTCTCAAATCCAAAACATTCCAAAGGATAATCAAGCGTGGAAAAACGAAAAAAAAGCGATAGGCCCGGCAAATGTTGAACCAAAGGGAACTCTTGAATATTTTTCCGAGCTGAATTCGGCTGTTTATGGCGGCGGAGCGGGAAGTCTTTTCCTTTCCTCTTTCAATGAAACGGAGTTTGATTTGGAAATGCAGGATTTCGGAGAAAAAATTAAGAAAGAATCAGAAGAAAAAAAAGAAGAAAGCCCCGGTGATATCCAACAGCCGGCTGCTGAAACGGTTGAAACGGAAGAAAGCGTAGAAGAAGAAAAATCAGCTGAAACAGGCGAAAATTCTGCTTTAGAAGCCGGCGCCGGAGAAGAAAACGAATTTTCGGAAGTTGAAAAACAATCCGGCGATTTTTCAGAAGAAAATCCAAAGCAAGATAACACGCAGAAAGAGGCCTTGGAAAGCGAGGATTATTCTGAAGCGGAGGAAGAGTCGGAGCCGGAAGATCTGTTGTTAGCTGAAGACGGCAAAAAAGAGCAAAAGCAGGCAGAAGAGGACGCAACAAGAGAAGAGGAAGTTCAAGGAGAAGACCTTCAGCCTCAAAATCAATCAGGAGTCTTATCCGAAACCCAAAACCAATCTCAAGAGCAGTCTTTCGTTCCGCTGCCCGATGCGGGAGAGGAGCAAGTTTCTTTTTTGGAAAAGATAAAAAATCTATTCGGAAAATCAACGGCAAAAGCCGGTGAACTTTTAAATTTCAAAGAAGCTTCCCAAAAAAATCTCATTTCCGCCAAGATAAAAATCTCTTTGGCTTCGGGAGTGAAAAGTTCCGATATTATTCCAATTGAAAGCCAAATTTCCGCCGGCTCCAAACAGGGCGGTTTTTGGGAAAAGATTAAAGGAGCTTTCGGATTTTTCAAAAAGCAAGCTCCGCAGATAGCCAAGGCGCAAAAGGACGCCGGCTCTTTTGAAGAAGATCAGCCGGAACCGATAGCCTTGCCGGCAACGGAAGGCGAAACGGGAGGACAAGAAGAAGGAATGAAAGAGGAAGAATATGCGGGAGAGGAAGAAGACGGCCAAGAGCAGCCGGTTGAGTATACTGGAGAATTAAGCCAAGAAGACCCAAAACAGGAAGAAGAAGCAGAACAATTGGAACAGCCTGAAAGCCAAGGCCAAGAGAAAGAATCCGGCGAGGAGAAAAATTTAACAGCTGACGCCGGTCTTGGCCAAGAAGAAATTCAACTTGAAAGCGAGGCAGAGCAAGAAAAAAAAGAAAAAGATGAGCAAGCGAAAGACTTAGAAAAAGAAGAAAATCAGGAAAAAGAGGAAAACCCGCAGCCTCAAACCGATCAAGAATTATTTGAACAAAGCAAAGAAGAAACAATACTTCCCAATCCGGATGATAAAGTGATTATTTGGTATTCTTTGGACGGAGAGGAGTGGATTAAGCTTTATTCCCTTTCCCAGGATTATTTTTCAAACAACTCAAACGGAGGGTATCTTTCTCTTGAGGCTCCGTTTTTAAATTCTTGGGAAGATATTGAAAACCTTCAAATTAAAATTGAAGGAGCCGCCGGAGGAGACCTTGCTTCGCCGGTTTATTTGGACAGTTTTTGGATTGAGGCTGAATATAATGAAGAGCCGTTGAGTGAAGATTTTGAGTTGGTGGCGTTAAAGAAAGATTGGGCCGCCAGCGAAGAGCCGGTTTTTGAATTAAGGGATTTGAAGGAGCAAAAAATCGGTTTTGCACAGAAGCTTTTTGCCAGCGCCGTTTCAACTTTTAACGGACAAGAGGCCGAAACCGAAACGCAAATCAAAGCGGCTCTGATCGGCCCTTCGGAGAAAAAAAGAAATTTAAAAGAAGGAAAGGAATTTGAAAAAGATAAAAACAGCGGAGGGGAAACAATCAAAATTTCCAGGCCGGAAAGTTTTAAGCCGGGATTGCATACTTTTAAATTAAGCGTTGAAAAATACGGAAAAACTTACAGTCTAGAGCAGGATTTCACTTGGGGCGTTTTGGTTGTCAACAGCAATAAGTCAATATATTCTCCCGGAGAAAAAGCTTATCTTCAAATGGGAGTATTGGACGAGGAAGGAAATACTGTCTGCGACGCCGAATTGGAATTGGAAATCATCGCGCCCGACGGCTCAAAAACTATTTTAAAAACAGACGGACCCGGTAAATTTATTGCAGCCAGCCAAAATCCTCTAGAGAAAATAGAATCAGAAGATTTTGAGGAAAAAGATGAGCAAGCGGAAGAATCTTTTAAGGAAGATAGCGATAAATTTAATTCTGCGGGCCAATCGGTTGGTTTGGAAGAAAGTTATGTTGAGCCGGAAGAAAAAGAAGAGCAGCAAGAAGATTCTTCTTCCGAAGAAGAAATTGATTTTTTCCAGCCTGAAAAAGCGGATTTAGACAGCTCGCAGGAAAAAGATAAAGATATTGAAGATGCCGGCATCTTGACCGAAGAGAGCCAATCTCAAGCTACTGCCGATGACAATATTGATTCGGAGAATCTGTTGCCGGTTCAAGAAGGAGAAGCTGATGCCATTGAGAAATTTGCAGATATTGAAGCTCAAGAACCGCTAGAAGGCGTTCAGCCGCCGGAAGAAAATCTGCAAATAACCGAAGATGTTGATAGCGGCTATGAAGTGAAAGCAGAGGAGGGGGACAGTATGAAAAAAGAAACTTTAGAAGAGAGCCAAAATATTTCTGACGCGGAGCCGGAAGACTTATTAAGCAAAATTAAAAAAAATATATCGCAAAATTTACTGATGGGGACGGCTTATGCGGCTCCGATGGATCCTCCCGCTTTTGACGAACAAGGAAATGAAGTTTATCTGCCCGGCCTTTCCGGTAATTTAAAGAAATCTTTGGATAGCGGAGAATATTTGCCGGCATCGGGAGGGGGAGATATTTATTACAGCGGAAAGTGCGGAGCCAATAATGTGGTTGATGTTCCGGATTATTTCGCTTATTACGATGTCGGGCAGAAGGGAGAATATAAAATAAAATTGACGGCAAGAACCGCCAACGGCGAATACGCCATAGCCGATTCGTTTGAAGCAAGGGATTGGGTTCCTTTTGATATTGAAAGAATCGGTCCGAGCAGGATTTTTCCTCCGGCCGATTATCAAATGAAATTAACAATCAAAGCCAATGAGGATTTTAAAGGAGAGATAGTAGAAACAGTGCCGGCGAACTTCCAAATTTTGAACAATAAAATTCAAAATATAAAATTTGAAGAGAGTGAAAATGTTTCAAATTCCAATTTCCGAGTTTTAAATATAAGCAACAAAGAAAAAAAGCTTATATGGAGTAATGTTGTTTTGAAACAAGGAGATACTATTGAAATTGATTATGCTTTTAATGCACCCGATATCAGCCCTTATATTTATTTCTTAGGACCCATGGGGATGGAAAAATTAGCGAATACCGGTGTTCTCGTTTCGGATGCTGATGGCTTGGCTAAGCCGGCAGAGAGAAAAAGCCAAATTATTTTTCAAGAAATTCGCCAGTGGCAGATCGCTTCTGACGCGACAGGATACGATGTTAAAGTGCAGAGGAATATTACTGATTTTGGCGCAAGCGAAGATTCTTTAGCTGTCAACATAGACAGCGTCTCGGCGACTTCCAGCGCTTTCGCTCGGCTGACGGACGTGGTTATGAAGTCGGGAGGCTTGTCTGCCGGCAGCACGGCAACCAAAAACAATGATGATGTGGGAGCAAGCATTTTATTAACCGCAACTAATCAGATTACAGTTTACCGCGAATCTACGGGAGAAAACGCAGATTATAGAACCGCTTGGGAAGTTTGGGAATATACTGGATCTCCGGGAGGAGCAAACGAATTTATCGTCCGTTATCAAGATCATATTACTATGGCATCCGGCCAGCAGGACCAAACGGTCTCTGGCATTTCAAATATAAATAATTGCGTCCCTTTTGTTACTGGTATTCGTAATACGGGAGTATCAGTGGATTTTGATGATATGACGGTTACAGCTGAAATGTACGAGTCCGAAGGAACGAATTATGTAAGACTAAAGAGAGAAGGAACAGGCGGCACCACTTACGTATCAGTGGCCGTAGTTGAATTTACCGGATCCAATTGGACTGTGCAAAACAACATCAGCCACAAGTTTAGCGCGGCTGCGGCCAATGAGACGGAGACGATCAATAATGTCAGCGATTGGACAAAGGCTTTTATAATAAGCAGTTATCGTACCGGAAATGGAGAGGAAGGGTTGGAAGAACAAGGGTGGAACACTTGGCCAAAAGATTCGGACGAGATCTATTTCAGGTTGAGAACCGGAGCGGACAATGTAAGTACAAAAAATTATTATGTTATTGCTAATGTTATTCAGAACAGCGAGTTGACGGTTCAACACATAGACAGTATTACCGGAAGCGGAACGGAGCATCCGGCCGGTTCAACCGCGCCGCAGACAGTAAATGAAACTATAAATACCGTAGCCAGCACTACTGCAACGGGACTTTTTTCCACTCATGATTGTACTGGATCGGCAACGGCTTTCCCCCGGCCGATGTGGAATTATTATTTAAGCGCAGCCGATAATGTACAATATTGGAGAAGCTTTTACGGACAGCCAGGAGATTGGGCCTTACAGGTTATTCAATTCCCCGAAGCAACTTCTTCCGGCACTTCAAGCATCACCGTTTCCGGCACCGTGTTTACCGACGAAGGCAGCACGACCTCCACCGTTGGTTCGGTCATTAATTTGGCGATAGACGGGGTTTGGACAGCTTCAACAACGGCATCTACCACTGATGGTTCATATACCTTGGATACCGGAACCGCCACCATGGCCGCCGGCACCGTGCTTACCATGTATACTTCCAACGCCGCGGAATTGGGAAATACCGTCACAAGGTATTTGGGCTCGGACAATGTCACAGGCACGGACATTTACCAAAACCGCATCATTGTCCGCCACGAGGATGACGGCCCGATAACGAATACCGACTTGGGAAAATATGATAATGATGACGATTCTTATCTTCTTTACACTGCCAATAACGGATTTTTGGCGGTGGAAGCGGGGACAAAATTAATAATCAACGCCGGAGACACTTATACGCCTGAAGAAGCGGTTAATATTGCGGTTGATTCCAACGGAGATTTGCTGGTGCAAAGCGAGGCAGTTTTGAACGGATCTTCGGATATTACAATTAACGGCGGGGACGCAACAGGAGCAGGAACAATCAATATTACAAGCGGAACGGATTTGGCTAATATGATGAAGATTGACGGCGGGAGATATTTTCATGCTTGCGGAGTATCCGATGACGGCAATGCATATTGCTGGGGACTGGACGACAACGGCCAGCTTGGCAACGGAGTTGCGACAAGCACTCTTTATACTACTCCGATTCGCGTGCTTAAGGGTGCGGCAGCGGCCGGCGATACGGATGGCACATACCTAACGAATATTAAAAATATCAGAACGGGGATGTATCACACTTGCGCCGTATCCAATGCGGGCAATATCTACTGCTGGGGATATAATAATAAAGGCCAGCTTGGAAACAGTTCTTCCTCTACAAGCACCTTGCCGATTCGCGTGCTTAAAGGAGCGGCTACAACTACCGATAATGACGGCACATATCTGACGAATATAAAAGAGATTGATGCCGGAAGCAATCATTCCTGCGCCGTATCCAATGCGGGTCATGCCTATTGCTGGGGATATAACAGCGATTATGAATTGGGCGATGGCTTAACCGGAGACCAGTCAACTCCGATTCGCGTTCATGACGGCGCCGCCACCACTACCGATACGGACGGCACATATTTAACGAATATTAAGAGAATTGCTTGCTCAAGCGCCCATAATTGTGCTGTTTCCAATGCCGGAAACGCCTATTGCTGGGGAACTAACGGAAGCGGACAATTGGGAGACGACTCTGTTGATTCCAGATCTACTCCTGTCCGCGTTCATGACGGCGCCGCCACCACTACCGATACGGACGGCACATATTTAAGAAATATCAGCAACATTGAAACCGGCCATAACTTTACCTGCGCTGTGTCCAATACAGGCAATCCGTATTGTTGGGGAAATAATGACAGCGGAATGCTCGGCAACGGAACTACCACCACTCCTTATCTTACTCCCGTCCGTGTGCTCAAAGGATCTGCCGCGGATTCCGACAACGACGGAACATATTTAACAAATATTCAAAATGTTGACGGAGGATACGGCAGCCATACTTGTGCATTATCCAACTCCGGCAATGCTTATTGCTGGGGTTATTATGCTACCGGCCGTCTTGGCAGCGGCTCGCTGTCAACTCAAACTTCTCCCGTCCGCGTGCTGGAAGGAAATTCTTATCCAAGAGATACGGACGGCACATATTTAACGAATGGAAAAACGATTAGCACAAGTTATGTGGGAGGCTGTGTTATCTCCGGCGCCGGCAATACCTATTGCTGGGGAGATAACAGCAACGGCCAGCTCGGCAACGGCGCGACCACCACAGCTACCGCTCCTGTCCGTACTTCAAAAGGCGAAGCCGCCGGAGGAAGCAACAATCTTACAAATTTGATTAATATTAAAAGTATTGTCGGGGGATTTTATCATACCTGCGCAGTATCCAATGTCGGTAATCCTTATTGTTGGGGGCATAACGGAAATGGCCAGCTGGGTAATTCTTTTACTGCCAATAAGACGTCTCCCGTCCGCGTGCTCAAAGGCGAAGCTGACGCTACAGACAACGACGGTATATATCTGACAAACATAAAAAGTATAAATCCTGGAAGTTCTTACTCCTGCGCCGTATCCAATACAGGTAATCCATATTGTTGGGGTTTGAATTCTGACGGTAAGCTTGGAAATGGAACTACTACTCAATCGCTCACTCCCGTCCGTGTGCTCAAAGGCGAAGCTGCAACCACCGACAATGACGGCACATATCTGACGAACATCCAAACCATTAATTCCGGCTTTTATCATACTTGTGCCGTATCTAACTCCGGAAATGCTTATTGTTGGGGATTTAATGATTATGATGGAGAACTTGGAAATGGAACAACCGATCCCTCTTCTGTCCCTACTCGCGTAATTAAAGGCGAAGCTGCAACCACCGACAATGACGGCACCAATTTGACGAATATTAAAAGCATTGGCATAGGGGAATACCATACCTGCGCCGTATCCAACGCCGGCAATGTTTACTGCTGGGGATATGGCGGCGATGGAGAGCTTGGCAATTCTTCCTCAACCTCGCAAACTTCTCCCGTCCGCGTGCTCAAAGGCGAAGCTGCAACCACCGACAATGACGGCACATACCTGACGAACATCGCAACAGTTAGCTCCGGCCGTTATCATTCTTGCGTTTTTTCTAATGCGGGAAACTCTTACTGCTGGGGGCTTAACGACGATGGAGAGCTTGGAGATGGAACGACCGATCCCTCTTCTGTCCCTACTCGCGTAATTAAAGGCGAAGCTGCAACCACCGATAATGACGGCACTAATTTGACGAATATAAAAGAAATTGATGCCGGGGCATGGCATTCTTGTGCTATCTCCGGCGCCGGCAACACCTACTGCTGGGGGTATAATAGCGACGGACAACTGGGTAATGCTTCTACTTCATTGCAGCTCAGTCCCGTCCGCGTGCTCAAAGGCGAAGCTGACTCTACAGACAACGACGGCACTAATTTAACGAATATTAAAAATGTAAATATAGGGGGCTTTCACTCTTGTGCGATATCTAGTGCCGATAAAATTTACTGCTGGGGAGATAGTCTTTACGGCCAAATTGGTAATTCCTCTACTACTGACAAAAATACGCCAGTTCGCACTCTCAAAGGAGAAGAACAGGAATATGACGGGGACTTTCGCAACCCGACATTTACTTTGGACGGAACGGGATCTTTTGGAGGATCAACCGCTTGGAGTTTTTACAATTTGGTTTTTGGCGATGGAAACGGCGGTGCCACAACAACTAATATAGCCAGCGGCGTTACCACAACAATTGCCAATTACTTGGCTATCGGCGCGGGGCAGGAATTGCTGGCAGGCAGCAATACTTGGGAGATCCAAGGAGATTCAATTACAAATTCTCCGTTTTTGATAAATGGCACATTTACCGCCCAAACTTCTACTTTTGCTTTTACAGCTGACCATTCAATTGATATTCCGGCCTCCCATTATTACAATTTACATTTAATTGATCCGCCGAGGGAAAGGAGCGGAAGAACTGTTGTTGTCGAGAACCTGGACCTATTGAAAGCCCAAATAAGCCAGGCCAAGGGATTCTTGCAGATGTGGGCTGAAAAGGCTTTCTCGTGGATCCAAAACATTGTTTCCAAAATAGCCTCGTTCTTTCAGACAGATAAACTCTTGGCTTTTATATCCCATCTCTTCAACAATGACGATGCCGAAAAATTGGCAAAGCTTCGCTTTGTTGAAACTTCAAATGGAAAAATAGAAATTGGGGGAAGCGATCCAAAAAAAGTTTTGCCCCAAATAGAGCTTGGGCTTGATGGCGGCCAGGCGGAGTTTTCTTTGAAATTGATTGACAGCGGAACGGAAAAAGAAAGCGTCAAAACGGAAGGGGACAAAATCATTTGGAAGAAAGGAAACAAAGAAATTCATTTTTACGAATTGAAAAACGGAACATCAAACAATATTGGGAAAGCAATTTCTCCCGCATATTCCTACGAGCAAGAAATAGTTTTAAAGAAAAAACCGAAATCCAATATTTTTCAATTTGATATGCAAACCGGCGGCTTGCAATATAATTACCGCGAAGACGGAAGCGTAAGGTTTTATAAAGATGTAATTTTGAACGAATGGATGCCGGAAGAATTCAGGGAAAAATCTCAAAGAACAATTTTTACCATTGACCCGATTGTTATTTGGGATGCGAAAGGCAAGAGGACAAGCGGCAAGATTGCCATTAACGACAATATTTTGAATATAGAAGTTCCGCAGGAATTCCTGGATAAAGCGTCTTATCCTGTTTCAATTGACCCGAGCTATACTATTTCTTCAAGCGCGGAGAATACTTCCACTGCATGGGGAACTCAGCGCAAAATAGTCCGCGATTCCAATGGGAACTTGCACGCGACATATTATAAAATAATTTCATACGCTGAAAGTATTTTTTACGCTAAATCTTCCGACAATGGAGAAACTTGGACGGAAACTCAATTAACTTCGGGCGAGTCTCTACAAGTGCTCCCCTCAATTGCCATAGATAGCAATGATCATATCCATATCGTGTGGATAGGGACACATTCAGGTTCTCCATTGAATTTGCAGGTTCGCTACATTAAATACACGACAAGCTGGCAAAGTATTGAGAATCTGACTTCTGATGACAGTTATGAGCAGGTTTCGGCTCCCTCAATTGCCATAGATAGTAATGATTATGTCCATATCGTTTGGAGTGGAAAACATTCAGGTTCTACCTATTATCAAATCCGTTACATCAAATACACCGATTCGTGGCAAAGCGTTGAGAATCTGACTTCCGAAAGTTATCACCAATATGCTCCGTCCCTTGCCGTAGATAGCAATGATTATCTCCATGTCGCATGGTATGGAACATGCGCCAGCTCAACTGTTTATACTCAAATTCGCTACATTAAATACACGACAAGCTGGCAAAGTATTGAGACTTTGACTTCGGGCGATTATCATCAGGAAGTTCCGTCCCTTGCCGTAGATAGCAAAAACTATGTTCACATCGCTTGGCTTGGCAATATTTCCGGTTCTTCTTACGACCAAATCCGTTACATCAAATACACCGATTCGTGGCAAAGCGTTGAGAATCTGACTTCTGATGACAGTTACGACCAGCAATTTCCGTCTATTGCCATAGACGGCAATAATTATCTTTATGTAGCTTGGAGCGGCGCTTATAGCGATTCTCCCACTTACAAACAAATCAGGTATATTAAGAATACCGGAAGCTGGGGAAGCATTTCCAATCTTACCAGCGCCAGCGCTGATCAACTTCACCCTGTTCTTATTTGGGAAAATTATCCTTTAACCAATGGAGTTGAGCTTAACCAGCCTGTTGGCGGATACGCTTTTGTATGGGTTGACGATACGACTGTTAAATATTACGCCAGCGAAGATTTGGAGTGGAGCCCGAACGTTGTTTATACTCTTGGCACCACCACCGGCCAAACATTTACTATTGATAATAACTTTGTGATAGGAAATGCCAGCGACACAATGGCTGTTACTGCCGCTACGTGGAATCCGACTATTGATATCGGCGGAAATGTTTCCATAACGGCCAGCTCCACCTTAATGGCTCCTCCTTCCTCCAGTTTTACAACTGCCGGCAATTGGGCGAATACCGGAAGCTTCGTCCATTCGTCCGGAACCACGACCTTTGACGGTTCCGGCACTTCCACTTTCTCGGGCGCCACCACCTTCTATAATTTATTCTCCAACACAGCGAGCAAGGTTTTGGAATTTACAAGCGGCACCGGCGCGACCACAACCGTTGTTGGAACTTTGACCTTGGACGGACAGGCTTGTGATACTCAAATCAAATTGAGATCTACCAATACGGATTCCTACTGGTATTTGGATGTTTTAGGTTCGGCAAGTGTTACTTATTCCGATGTCCAGGACAGCAATGCCACGGGGAGTACGGAGACGATTACAGCCACCAACTCTACTGACTCTGGAAATAATACCAAGTGGAGCCTAACAGGAGATTCCTGTGAAATGTATCCGAAAATAAACACTCTAATCGATAATTTTAACGATAATTCGTTTGACGAGGAAAAATGGATACGAACTAATTCAACTCAAGTTTTGGAGCAGAATCAGGAATTAGAGCTCTCAACAATCCTTTCGGGAAATTATGTTGCCATTGCTTCGACGGGATATTATGATTTAACCGATTCTTTCGCTCTTGTGGAATGGATCGCTTCTGGAAATAACTCTCTTTCGTCTTACGAAGCTTATCCTTTACAACTTTTTGTCGATTCGGCAAATGGTTTATCTATCTTAAACAGTGCCGGGACAGTTTATTATAGTAAAAGAGTTGGAAACGTTAATACTAATTTAGCGATAGAGGAATATAGCTCTATCAGCCATAGATGGTTGAAAATTTTGGAATCAGGCGGAACGGTTTACTTTAGCAGGTCGGCCGATGGTATCATTTGGAATAACGTTGCCAGCACATCGACTGCCTCTCTCTCTTTTGGCATAGATTCAATGTATGCTGAAATTAGTGCCGGAACTTGGCAAGAAGAATCAGCGACAACTACAATGATTATTGATAATTTTAATGCTACTCCTAGTGAAAAAGTGAGCGACAATTTTGATGATAATTCTATTAATGGCTCTATATGGACAATACAAGAAGGAACTGGGACCGTTATCGAGAACGGGCAGAAGATAATATTAACACCAGCACCAAATACTGACGGATCGTCGCCAATTTTATATACTTCGGGTAACTACGACTTAACCAACTCAAGCGTTTACGTTAATGTCAAGCAAGTATGCAATTCCAATATTAAAACAACTTTCGATTTTATTTTAGGAAACGATTATGATAATAGATTTTATATCGATCATTACAATGGTGATTTAGAATTTTATAAAGTAATATCTGGAAGCAGTTCATTAGTAGCCAGCATTGCTTACAATGATTCGGCTATGAGTTGGTGGAGAGTAAGAGGATCTGGAGGGATTATTTATGGTGAATATTCAGCTAATGGTTCTGATTGGTACGAATTAGGGAATTTCAGCGATTCTTTTGGGGCTGACTACATGAGGATTATTTTGGAGACTTATGAAATCGGGTCTGTCGATTCTCCCGGTGAAGCATGGTTTGATAATTTTAACACTATTGGCGCTACCGTTTCCGGCACCGTGTTCACCGACGAAGGCAGCACAACCTCCACCGTTGGTTCGGTCATTAATTTGGCGATAGACGGGGTTTGGACAGCTTCAACAACAGTGTCTACCATGGATGGCTCGTATGCCTTTGTCGGTGTTTCCCAGCCTGCTACCTCCACTGTCCTGACCGTTTATACTTCCAACGCCGCGGAATTGGGAAATACCGTCACAAGGTATTTGGGCTCGGGAGATGTCGCAGGGTTAGATATTTACCAAAACCACATCATCGTCCGCCACGAGGATGACGGTCCGATTACTATCACCGACCTTGACCAATACGACACGGACGACGATGCCACATACATGCTATATACCGCCAATGCCGGAGCCGGAACCCTGACCGTCAATTCCACTTCCACCGAATTCTTTGTTTGGACAGGGGACACTTTCTCGGTCGGAGATGTTTCCGGAGCAATCTCTTTGGCGGGTGTTGATATCAACGGAACCTTTATTGCCACCTCCACTCAAACAATTTCCGTTTCCGGAGACTGGGACGCAACAGGAGGAACATTCACCAGCGCAAGCTCCACCGTCCAATTTACAGCAACCACTACGGGCAAGACTATTACGGTAAATGAAAATCCGTTCTACAATCTGACCTTCAACGGCTCCGGCGGAGAGTGGACACTGCAAGATGCGGCAACAACGACGAACGATCTGACCATAACCGCAGGCACGGCTCTTTCCAGTTATGATATGGCCGTCCAGGGAGGAGACGTGACAGGCGACGGAGTTTTATATTGGACAGGGACAAGCAGTTTTTTGGTGAGAGGTACCGGCAATTTTGGAGGATCTACTCTTTGGCGTTTTTATGATCTGATTTTTGGAGACGGGAATGAGGCGACTACGACCAATCCGGGATCAGATTATATTTTAATCGGCAATAGTCTGACTATTGCCTCTAATCATACCTTGAACGCAGGAAGCGCTACTTGGGATTTGGCCGGGCAAGGGACTCCTTTTATAGTGAACGGTACTTTTAATTCTCAAACTTCTGTTCTTTATTATTCTTCCCCTTGGGATACAAATATCACTGCGACGAATTATTATGATTTGAAATTACAACCCTATTTAGTCTTTTCCGATAATTTTGAAACAGGAAACCTTAGTCTTTGGGATGGAACTTTTACTTCCAGCGGTAGCATTTTGGAAGCTACCTCTGCACAAGTTTATTCCGGAAATTACAGTACGGGATTTAAAGTTGGAGGGGCAGACGGAAACGCTCATATGGAAAAAGATTATCTTGGGGAGGCGCAAACATCCATTGTTGATTTTTATCTATATATTCCTTCCGATTTTAGCTGGGGGACAGCTAGCGCAATTAATATAATGGGTTTTAGCGATAATTCTTGGAACGACAGATTTTCTATGATGATAGAGGACTGGGGAAATATAAGACTTACTTATGTTTATTGGGACTCTATCGGATCTAGGCATTGGACGGACGGAGGAACTTATCTTTCCAAAGATCATTGGTATCACATTAAGGGAGAAGATTATGTGGATTCTTCAAACGGATATATAAAGATATGGATTGATGATGCTTTATTTGTTAATAACACCGGAATTAATACTGGCAGCACGAGCATAGACAATATTTACGGCGGCAGCACTTGGGCTGATGGCAGCCATAGTCTTCTTTATGAGGACAATATTGTTTTCTATAATGTTCCGACTTATACGCTTGGCACGACAGGAGGCCAAAATATTACAGTTAATCATGACTTTATTCTTGGCAACGGGACGGACGGGGTTCACTTGGACAGTGCTGCTCAAAATCCTTCTATTGATGTAAACGGCAGTGTTTTGATTTCAACCAGTTCTGTGATGATTGCTCCGACTTCATCATCTTTTACTGTTGCTGGAGATTGGAGTAATTTCGGAACTTTTACAAATTCTACCGGCACCGTCACTTTTGACGCAAGCTTAACAGGAAAAACGATAGAGGCAGGAAATTCTTCTTTTTATAATGTCGTCTTTGACAATGCTTCAGGCGGGTGGACTGTTGCCAGCGATGCAACGTCAACTAACAATTGGTCCATTACCAATGCTGCCGCTTTTGAGCTAAGCGCTTCCAAGACAATTGAAGTGGGGGGCCAATACAGCATCGGAGATTCTGCGCCGTCGGCAACAACTTGGAATTCCGGTTCGGTCTTGTATCTTAACAGCGAAACAGCTTATACGGTCGGTTCCAAAACGCAAAGCCAGGAAGCTTATGCAATTTTGCAGGTAGGAGCTGATACGGACATAAGGACATGGAATTCTTCAGCGGCTACATCAACGGTGGATGCTTCAGGTTCTTTATACTCAATGAATCATGGCAATGTTAGCGGTTCTGCTTATATCTGGGGAGATTTCCATACCAATGCCAACGATTATTTAAGTTACGCCAATGATTTTGACGGCACGCCCGGCGCAAACCGCCAATGCCAACTGACTCTTGCTTCCGGCGCGGCGATAACAATAGATAATGGCGATAATTTGGAAATTAAAGGAGGAGGGACCTCTTCAGATGACATTACGACCGTTAGTTATGCTCCGGCTAGCGGTTCATGGAATTTTAATAATAATTCAGGATCCGAAACAATAATCCAGGAAGCCAGTCTTGGCTATATTGATTTTGTAAACGGCACTACGACGGTAATCAATACGATCTTAAATAATGAAACCGTTACTTCTACCGGAGTTTTAAATGTTGATTGGTATTTGGGGGCGCATTTGGTTGACAAGGATAACGAGAGCGGAAATGTTGATACTGATGGAGAAGGAATTACGATCTCTGAAGCCAGCAGCACGGCTGTTATCTACCAGCATAGCGGATCAGCTTGGATAGGTCCTGTTTCTTCTACCACGACCGACTCCGGCGCGGACGGAAAAAATCCGCAGCCGAACAGCAGCTTGGCGATAAGAATAAGAGAATACCAAAAGACCGCGGCTGAAACGACTTATTACAAATATAATTTGGCGGTGTCTTCCGGCGCGGGATTTTCAGCTTATAATTATTTCAATGACTACGGCAGTTCTTATATCACTTCCGCTTTCAGCAGCGAATCGTCAGGCGTGGATAAATGCATATCGGAATCTTGGCAAAGAGACGCGATAGGCGCGATGAATACCCCTTATTCCAGCGTTAATGAAATGCCGGAAAACGGATCATGGTATGTCGGCATGGCTTCTGATTTGCAGTTTTCCATTGATTCGGCTTCGGTTAGTTTAGGCACTTTGTCAGCCGGAAATAACTGGACCGGAACCGGCGCAACAATTCTTTCGGCGACGACTTCTTATCCCGGCGGATATTCCATAACGGCTTATGCCAGCAACGACGGCCGTTTGAGGCTGGGAGCAACCGGCAATTATATCAACCGCTGGGATTATGCCAATTCCACTCCCGCTCTTTGGAGCACGAACTGTGAAGATAACGATAGCTACTGCGGATTTGGCTACACAACCGACGACATAACGTTAGGAGGAACAGGAGATGAAGACCGCTTTGGAAGCGGGACAAAATATGCCGGGTTTGCCACAACCTCTCCCGGAGACATTGTTGCGGACAGCACGACTACCGCTTTTGGAGCAACGACAACCGTAAGTTATAAAGTTTCGGCCAAAAGCGAATACGCCAGCGGAGAATACAATACGACAGTATATTATTTGTGCACCGTCAACTACTAATAATAAAATCCCAAATCCCAATGACCAATGTCCAACAAAACCCTAACGATTAATTTTCAATTTTCATTAAATTTTCAATGACCAAATTTCCAAACGAAAACCAAAGATAAAATTTCAAATTTCAAAGCTCAAATGTCAAATCAAATCCAAAATCCAAAAACCGAAAAGCAATATGATTTAGGGGAAAGGACAGCTAAGTTGGGAGAGGAAATCATTGAATTTGCTGGT
>JAQTVQ010000007.1:0-11310 GCA_028706715.1 Minisyncoccota bacterium
GGGCGGCGGCTAACGCCGCCCATTGTGTTTGCCTGTCCGTTGATCTTTTTGGCGGCATATAACGATATATGTAAAAAAGGTGTAAGATAGGTATAATCGCACATAGCTATATAAGAAAATTTTAGGATGGTTAATCAAATTTTAAATTTATTCAAGGGAAGGATCGGACGCCTTTATTTCTTGGCGGGCAATGCTTCGTTGAATATCACTCTTTTGGCGGGAGAAAAATTACTTGGCGAGGCAGCCTATTTGATATTATTTATTTTAGCCTTGCCCCTTGCCTTTTCTTTGGTTATCAAAAGGCTGCATGACATAAACAGAAGCGGATGGTATTCCGCTTCGTTGGTTTTTCTTTTCTTCCTTGAAATAATGTCTTTTCCAACAAAATTTATCGTCTCAATAATCAGCCTTTTTCTCCTCTTTTGGCCCGGAACTCCCGGAGAAAATAAATACGGCTAACATTTGATTAAATCTTTTTTCTCAAAAAGCTTCCGATTCAATGATTTTCTCCAATTCTTGGAGATTTTTTATTTGAAAATCTATATATTTGTTATCCGGCGCTTCGGCGTATTTGCCCTCGCCTCTTTTTATCCTTACGGCAATTATTTGCGGATAAACTTTTTTCACTTCCAATAAGGCTTGGGGATTGTCTTCCAAAAACAAAACCGGTTCTTTTTTGTTCAAAAAGAATTTAAACGGCTTTGACTTTCCTATGTCCCGCGTTATTTTAATCTTTTGAAAATATTTATTTATCTTGGCCGAGTCCACTTTTTGATTCTGAAATTTCTCCTCGCCGTAAGACAACATAAAAAGCTTTTCTGTCTTGCAATGCTTCTTCAAAAAATCAATCGTGTCGGGATATAAAAATTTGGGAGATGTTTTTAAAATTTTATTAAATTCTTTTTCCATCTTAACTTTGCTGATATCCGCCTGCTCTGAAATTAGCTTCATTTGCCTGCACGGCTTGTAATCCCTGCCTTTTCCCTTGGACAATTGAAAGGTCTGTTGAAACAGATCCTCGTTAACGCCCAACCCGCAAAAAGCCGCCTTAAGGTTTTCATAAAAGCTTTTGGTTGAATATAAAGTATGGTCAAAGTCAAAAACTATGCGCATAAAACTCCAACAGAGGCCGGGCCTCTGTTGGCTTGCCAATTAATGATTAGGATGGTATGTTGCTTTTTAAAATCTTTTGTAAAACTTTTGCCAGTTTTTTTTGGCTATGGATTACTATAGTCCTTTGGTTCATTCCTTTTACCAGCATATCGGCCGGATTCAATTTTTGGATTTCTTCGCTCAAAAGATCAGCCCCGATGAATTTTCTATCT
Organism: Minisyncoccota bacterium; assembly: GCA_028706715.1. GTDB lineage: Bacteria > Patescibacteriota > Minisyncoccia > Minisyncoccales > JAQTVQ01 > CAIMDX01. The sequence goes on from JAQTVQ010000007.1 coordinate 1,326, forward strand.
TTGAAAATACTTGGCTCGTATCCGACAAAACCGGCGCCGGGAAAATTCTTTAACACGGTTTTTAATGTTTCCTTGGGAAGAATTTTCGTATTAAAAATAATTTTATCAATAATGCCTTCTTTCCCCAAAAATTTTTCAGTTTCCGTTAAAAATTTTTCAACAGTAAAATTATCAGTATTTCCGGGCTGGGTCATCAAATTGCAAATGAAAATCTTTTTGGCTTTTGATTTTTGAACCGCTCCGGCTATTCCTTCCGTTAAAAAAATCGGCATTATGCTTGTGTAAAATTTTCCCGGCCCGATGATTATAAAGTCGGCTTTTTTGATTGCGATAATCGCCTTTGGATTTGCTTTTGCTTTCGCTGATAATTGCAATTTTTCCAATTTGCCGGAAATTTCGGGACAATTTACAATTTCTTCTTCTCCTTTGACTGTTTTTTTGTTTTGCAGCACAGCTTCCAGCTCTGCTTTGTCCAAGGTTGCGGGAATAACTTTTCCTTTTGCTCCCAATATCTTTCCCCACCCTTCCAAAGTTTTTTCGTATCCGTCTTTTTCCGCTCCTGCCGCCAAAATTATATTCCCCAAATTATGGCCTTTTAAAAATCCTTTCTCAAAGCGGTATTTTAAAAAGGAAGCCAAATCGCGGTTTTCGGCAAAAGCTATCAGACATTGGCGCAAATCTCCCATAGGCAAAAGCCCAAGCTCTTTTTTTATTTGGCCGGCGGATCCGCCGTTGTCAAACATCGCAAGAACAGCGCATAAATCAGCCTTGCCTTTTAAAGCGTTAATGACGGCGCTTGTCCCCGTTCCCCCTCCTATGCAAACTATTCTTTTCTTTACGAATGTTTTTGCAGGCATTCTAAAATATCCGCCTCCTTTTCCGTTTTAACCTTATTCATCAGTTCTTCGTAAGACGGTTTTTGTATTTTATAAAACAAGCCCAGCGGGACTTTTTCTTCGCTGTCATAGTCCCATTCCTTAATAAGTTTTAAAGCTTTTTCCTTGGAAGACGGGTCATCATTTACAGCCTCGTAAGCTTTCTCGTTATAAAACTGCATATTGTTAAGAAAAGAAACGCAGGGCTGCAAGACTTCAACAAAAGAAAAACCCTTATGCTTGGCTGATTCAACAATCAGCTTTTTTAAATGCTGGACTTTCAAAGCATATCCCCTGGAGATGAAAGAAGCATTGGACGCCATTAAAATTTCTAAGGGATTTATCGGATCTTCAATGCTTCCTTCGGGCGTTGATTTTCCTTTCAGCCCTTTTGGAGAAACTGCCGTAAACTGGCCGGTGGTTAAAGCAAAAACCCTATTGTTGAGCAAGATAACATTGATATCGGAATTTCTTTTTGCCGAATGAATTAAATGCGAAATTCCTTCATCCAAAGCGGCGCCGTCGCCTAAAAAAACGAATGTCTGCAGCTTCGGATTGGCAAGCTTCATTCCTTCGGCAACGGGGATGGATCTTCCGTGAAGGCCGTAAAAGCTGTTGACATTAAGATAATCGGCAATTTTGGAATTACAGCCGATATCGGTAACTACGGCTATGTTTTCTTTGGCTGTTCCGGAAGCAATCATTTCTTCAATAGCTCCTTTTACCGCTTGAAGCGCTCCAAAATTTCCACAGCCCGGGCACCAAGTATTTGGACAATTTGTGTCTAATTTTTCCATAGATTTATGCTTTTTTTAATTGAATTTTTAATTCTTCCGCGGTAAAAGGCCTCATATCGTATTTTAATATTCTTTGGTCGGCCTCTATCCCGCAACCATTCAAAACATACTCCATCTGCCCAGTAGAATTAAGCTCAATTGAAATTATTTTTGAAACGCCTTTCAAAGCTTCGTATATTTGCCGTTCCGGAAAGGGCTGAATAACAATCGGACGGATCACTTTAAAGCCCAAATCTTCAGCCGCTTCTTTAACGGCTCCCTTGGCTGATCCCCAGCAAATAACGGCTTTCTTGGATTTGAGGTTTCCGCTAATTTCTATCGCTTCTTTCATTTTATCAATCTCATTTTGCATTGCTTCAAACTTTCTTAATCTCTTTTCCTGCATTTTAACGATATCCGCTGTTTCTTCGGTAGATATTCCGTATTCATCGTGTTCATAGCTGGTACCCTTAACGATGGCTCCGGGCTGGCCCGGGAAAGCCATAGGAGAAATTCCGTTGGCTTTATTCAAATATCTTTTGTATTCCCCCTTGCCGCTCCATTCTGAAAATTTTTCTTTTTTAACTTTATTCAAAATTTTCTCGTCAAAAGAAAAAGTGCTTTCTGAAACATCTTTATCGGTTAATAAAATAGCCGGAGATTGGTATTTCCAAGCCATGTTCAATAATTTTCCCGCCCAGTAAAAAGATTCTTCCGCGTCCCCGGGAGCGGCTACAAATCTTAAAAGATCTCCATGTCCCGAAGAAAGAGAAAACAGCAAATCGCTTTGGCCGCCGTAAGTAGGCACGCCCGTTGCAGGACCCGATCTTTGGCTGTTAACGATTAGAATGGGAGTTTCAGACATAGCCGCCAAACTGACTCCTTCCGTCATTAAAGCAAACCCTCCTCCAGAAGTTCCGACCATCGTTCTTTTCCCTGCAAAAGCGCTCCCAATGCCTGCGTTAATAACGGATATCTCATTTTCCAGCTGGGAAGCAGCCACATTAAGTTCTCTCGCATTGCCGGCCAAATAGTGCAAAATGCCTGTTGCCGGAGTCATCGGATAGGCAAAATAATTTTCCAGCCCCGCTTTGGCCGCTCCCAAGGCCGTTGCTTCGTTTCCTGTCAAAAGAGGCTTTGGCTTGTTTTTAATTTTTTCTATTTTCGCCAAGCTTTCAACTGAAGCGTAAGCTTTTTTAGCTATTTCCAAATTCTTTTCAACGCCTTTGGTTATTTCTTTTTTTAGGACATCTTCCAGCGTCCGCCAATCAATACCGGCTATTTTGGCAAAGGCCGCGATTAAAGCGGTATTGGACATTATAGAGAGTCCTCCCGATTCTTTTGCAATGGTTTCAATTTTTACGCCGACTCCTCCTTCAAAAGAAATTTTATCTTGATTAAAGACAATCGTTCCGTTTTTGGACAATTTTTCCTTATGCTTTTTTATCGTATCTTCGTTTAAGGCTAAAATAAAATCGGCTTCGTCCTTGTGGGACAATATCTTTTTAGACGACGCTCTTATTTGGGAAAAATTATGGCCGCCCTTTATTAAAGATTGATAGTCCTCATGGATGAAAATATTATATCCCATCCTGTTAAAAATCTTGGCTATCACCAGCCCGGCCATTCTTGACCCCTGTCCGGCCGCTCCGCCGATTAAAATTGAATATTCTTTTGGAACTGTTTTTGTTTTTTTCATACAAACTGATTTTATCATAAAAAGAAGCGGAAATAAAAATACAGAGGCCCGGCCTCTGTATTTGTTTTATTCCACTGTTACCGATTTGGCCAAATTCCTGGGACGATCCACGTCGCGGCCCAACGCTGTGGCCATATAATAAGCCAGCAAATGAAGAGGAATAGCCGCCAATATGGGAGTGAGCATTTCCAAGGTTTTAGGGATATAAATCACGTCTTCCGCCAGCTTTTTAATTTCTTCGTTTCCTTCGGTCGCGATCGCCAATATCCGGCCTTTCCTGGCTCTCACTTCTTCAATATTGGAAACCATTTTTTCATAAACCGAATCGCTGGGGCAGATTGCCACCGTTGGGAATTGTTCATCAATCAAAGCCAAAGAACCGTGTTTTAATTCTCCTCCGGCAATTCCTTCCGCATGAAGATAGGAACACTCTTTAAGCTTCAAAGCTCCCTCCATTGCAACGGGATAATTGTATTTTCTGCCGATAAACCAAAAATTGCGGAACCCTTTCCCTTCTCCGGCAAGAACATATTTCTTGGCTATCTGCTCAATATGGGAAGAATTTTTTAAAACTTTTTGGGCGAGATCAGGAAGAACGGAAAGCTCGTCAACAATTCTTTTGCCCATTACCATAGCCATTTCCCTTTTTCGTCCGAAATAAACGGACATTAAAGCAAGAGCGGTTAACTGGCCGATAAAAGCTTTGGTTGAAGCTACCGCTATTTCCGATCCCGAACGAATATAAACGCCCGCATCCGTCTCTCGGGATTGGCTGGATCCGATTGCATTGGTAACGCCTATTGTCAAAACTCCTTTTCTCTTCATCTCGCGGAGAGCCGCCAAAGTATCGGCTGTTTCTCCGGACTGGGAAATAAAAATAGCGGCGGTATTTTTTGATAAAATCGGCTTGCGGTAGCGGAATTCCGAAGCGAGATCCGTTTCCGCGGAAATTCCGGCATATTCTTCAAACATATATTTTCCTGTCCGCGCGGCGTAATTGGCCGTTCCGCAAGCAACCAAAATTAAATTTTGAATATCTTTAATCCTGCCGGCAATTGAATCAAGTCCTCCCAGCTTCACTTCTCCGTCTTGTGAAATCAGCCTTCCTTTAATAGCGCTCTCTATCGCCGCCGGCTCTTCCATAATCTCTTTCAGCATAAAATGTTCGTAGCTTCCCTTTTCCGCTTCCTCGGACTCATATTCCATTTTCTCGGGAGCCCTTTCTTTCTCCAAGGACAAATTACCCGGAGTAATAACCGCTATTTCATAATCATTCAAATAAACTATGTTTGAGGCAAAAGGAGCAATGGCAATGGGATCGGAAGCAACAATGTATTCGCCGTTATTTACCCCAATAAGCAAAGGGCTGGAAAGGCGCGCGGCCACGATTTTTTCCGGCTCGGATTTGGACATCACTAAAAGCCCGTAAGTTCCTTTTACCAATTTTAGAGCTTCTTTCACCGCTTCTTCCAATTTCCTTTTCTCTCCTTTTTTATTTTTCTCTTTCAAAAATTTCTCAATCAAATGGGCCAAAACTTCCGTATCGGTTTCCGAAGAAAATTGGTGGCCTTCATTGATTAATTTGTTTTTCAGCTCTCCGTAATTTTCAATGATGCCGTTATGAACCACAAAAATTTCTTTAGCGCAGTCAAAATGAGGATGGGCGTTGGCTTCGGTAACTTTTCCCGTAGTCGCCCAGCGAGTATGCGCTTGTCCGACCGTTCCCTGGATATCCATTCCCAAAAAATCTTTTTCCGCTTCCGAAATTTTTCCAACTTTTTTGTTTAGAAAAATACCGCCTTTCTCGTCAAAGATAGAAAAGCCGTAGCTGTCATATCCGCGATATTCCAACCGTTTTAATCCGGTTAGCAAAATCGGAAAAGCTTGTTTTTTACCTACATAGCCTATTATTCCGCACATAATAAAATTAAAATTTAAAAATCAAAATGGAAAATAACAATTTAAAATTATAAAATTTTAAATTGCCGCTCTAATTTTAATTTTTAACCTATATAACTATGTTGATTAACCTGCCCTTCACAAAAATAATTTTTTTGGGTTCTTTGTTGTTCAGCCAATTTTGGACTTTCGGACTGGCCAGAGCTGCCGCCTTAGCTTCTTCTTCGGATATTTCCGGGTCGGCTTCTATCTTGTCCCTCATTTTTCCATTGACCTGGATGATTAGATTAATCTTTTGCTCTTGCGCCAAAGCCGGATCAAAAATCGGCCATTTTTGCTGAAAAACGCTCTCCCGGCTCCCCGTCTTTTGCCAAAGCTCTTCAGCCAAATGAGGTGCAAAAGGCGACAGCAATAAAATCATTCTTTCCAAAACCTCCCTGCCTATTTCTTCTTTGTTGTCCGCCGCAAAATTAATAAATTCCATAAATCCGGAAATGGCTGTATTAAATTTCATTGTTTCAATGTTTTGAGAAACTCGGCGATTTAATTGGTGTATAAGCCTTTGGGCCTGTTTCCCGCTTTCTTCGTTCGGCAGGCGCTCCAAGACAAGATTATAGACCTTATCCAAAAATCTCCTTACCCCTTTAACTCCCTGTATGTTCCAAGAAATAGCCTGGTCAAAAGGGCCCATAAACAACTCATATACCCTTAAAGTATCCGCTCCGTATTCTTTAATGATATCGTCGGGATTTATAACATTACCGCGGGATTTTGACATTTTTTGGCCGTCGTAAGACAAAACCATGCCTTGAGAAGTCCTTTTTTGATAAGGCTCCAAGCTCGGCGCCACGCCAATATCAAAAAGAAATTTGTAAATAAATCTGGAATACAAAAGATGCAAAGTCGTGTGCTCCATCCCGCCGTTATACCAATCAACAGGCAGCCAGTATTTTAACTTTTCCAAAGAACCCAAAGTTTGATCGTTTTGCGGATCGCAATAACGCATATAATACCAATTGGATCCCGCCCAATTAGGCATCGTGTCAGTTTCGCGCTTGGCAGGACCGCCGCACTTGGGACATTTAACATTTACCCATTCATCTATCGCGGCCAAAGGGGATTCGCCTGTTTTGGTCGGCTGGTATTTTTCCACAAAAGGAAGCTCTACCGGCAGCTGCTCTTCGGGAACGGGAACGACTCCGCACTTCTCGCAATGGATTATCGGTATGGGTTCTCCCCAATAATGCTGGCGGGAGAATATCCAATCGCGTAATTTGTATTGGATTGAGATTCCCCCCATTTCTTTTTCTTTAAGCAATTCCTGTAATTTTTCAATTGCTTCTTTGGAAGCCATGCCTGAAAAACCCTCTGAATTGGTTAAAACCCCGTAATCGGTAAAAGCTTCTTTTGATATTTCTCCTCCTTTAACAACTTCTTTTATGGCTAAGCCGTATTTTTGGGCAAAATCATAGTCTCTGCGGTCATGAGCCGGCACCATCATTACTGCCCCGCCTCCGTAAGAACCGATAACATAATCTCCCAGCCAAATTTCTATTTTGTCTCCGCTTATTGGATTTACAGCCCAAACTCCTTCCAGCTTAATGCCGGTTCTTTCTTTTTCCAAATTAACCCTTTCAAATTCTGTTTTCTCGCGAACTTTTTCAATGTATTTCTTAACTTCTTCCAAATTGGAAATATTATTCTCCAAAATTGAAACCAAATTATGCTCCGGCGCTAATACCAAAGCGGTTACTCCAAAAATCGTATCAATTCTAGTGGTAAAAATCTTTAATGATTCTTCGGTGCCGTCAATCTTAAAAACGGCTTCCGTTCCCTCGCTTCTGCCTATCCATTCTTTTTGCTGTATTTTTATCTTTTCCAAATAATCAAGCTTTTCCAAATCTTCTATCAAGCGATCAGCGTATCTGGTAATTCTAAACATCCATTGCTTTAATTCTTTCCTGACGACTTGCTCTCCGCATCTTTCGCATTTCCCGCCGATAACTTCTTCGTTAGCCAGTCCGATAAGGCATTTCGGACACCAGTTAACGGGAACCTTGGATTGATAGGCCATATCTTTTTTAAAAAGCTGAAGGAATATCCATTGGGTCCATTTGTAATATTTGGGATCAGTGGTATTGATTTCTCTTTCCCAATCAAAAGAAAGCCCTAATCTTTTCAACTGCCTTTTAAAATTATCTATGTTTTTTTGGGTGGAAACGCTCGGATGAATTCCGGTTTTTATCGCGAAGTTTTCCGCGGGCAAGCCAAAAGCGTCCCAGCCGATGGGATATAAAACATTCCATCCTTCCATTCTTCTCTTTCTGACAATGGCATCCATAGCGGAATAAGAGCGGCAATGGCCGACATGAAGTCCTTCGCCGGAAGGATAGGGAAATTCCACCAAGGCAAAAAACTTTTCAGCCTCCCCCGCTTCTGCGGGGTCTTTAGCGTGATAAAATTTATTCTCTCTCCAGTAGTTCTGCCATTTCGGCTCTATTTCTTCAGGATTGTAATTGGCCATTTTTCTTTTACCTGTTAGTGATTTAGCTTTTCTTTCTTTAAAATTAACTTATTTGGAAAAAAATGTAAATTAAACCGCTTTTCTAAAAATCGTTGGAAACAACAGTGCCCCTAAACGGTTCATCTTTAAAAAGATTGTCTAAATTATCAAAATCTTTTCCGTTGGCTATTATCACTTCCATATTATGCTTTCGCGCCATTTGCGAGGCTTTGGGATCAAAAGGCATATTGGCTCCGGGAATCCAAACTTTGCCTGTAATTTTCAGCAATTTGGAAAAAGAAATCGTTTCTATGGGCTCGGCGTCCGAATAGGCCCTCGGATCTTTGTCGTAAAGCCATTCTATATTTGAAAGATTTACTATTCTTGAAGCTTTATATTTCCACGCGGCATAGACGGCGTCAAAATCGGTGCTGCATCCCGGCTTCCATCCGGAAGCCACAATAATCTTCGCATTGGTTTTAATGTTCTTCGCATAGTCTTTAACCACTTCCGGATAAGCCGCCTTGCCGAAAAGAGACTTAACCAATCTTGCGTTAACATAAGTAATATCAATCCCAAGTTGATCCAAAGAGGCTTTGTCTTTAACTCCAAGCTCTCTGGCCGCGCGCTGGTAGCTTCTTACTGTCTTTCCCCCTCCCGTAACGATAAAAAATCTTTTTCCTTTTTTGGCCCACTTTAAAATAAATTTTTTGAATTGATAAAGAAAATCCTCGTTAATGCCGTCCGGCACGATTAATGATCCTCCCAAAGAAAGGACTGTAAATTTTTCCTGCTTCATATTTTTTAATTTATTTTTTAAAAAGCGCCCTCTTTTTGAGAAGACGCAAAGATTATTTAATATTGAATAATTGATGGGCGTTGGCTGTAGTGATTTTGGAAATTTCTTGAAGAGAAAAGCCTTTGATTGCCGCCGTTTTTTCGGCGATATGGGATAAAAACGCCGGTTCGTTTCTTTTGAAGCCTGCCATCGGCGGGGTCAAAAACGGACAATCCGTTTCCAGGACGATCCTGTCCATCGGTATTTTATTGATTGTTTTTTCTAAATCCATTTTAAAAATTATGCCGTTAATCCCAATAAACAGCCCTAATTGCAGATATCTTTCGGCCTGCGCAAAAGTGCCGTTAAAGCAATGGATAACCCCCTTCTGCTGAAATCCTTTTGCCTTTCTTTCTTCCAATATTCCCAGCATTTCATTATGGGCGCCGCGGCAATGGATGATTACAGGCAATCCCTTTTTTTGGGAAAAATTGAGCTGTTTTTCAAAAATTTCTTTTTGCTTGGCCTTATAATCGTCTATATCTTCCGGATTTTCGGGCTTATAAAAATAATCCAATCCTATCTCGCCTATTGCCGCAATTTTTTTGTTTTTAGTTAAAGTTTCGTATTTCTCATCATCAAAATCTTCTTCCAAAAAGCTTTCCGGTTTTCTTTGTCCTTTTTGGGAGAAAAGACTGAATTTTTTATAATCAATATTTGTTGGATGCAGTCCGATTGCCGCAAAAACCCCCTTAGAATTATCTTCGGCTATCGCCGAAGCTTTTTGGGAGCTTTGAAAATTAGTTCCCACATTAATTATCCAAATTCCTTTTTCCAAGCTTCTTTTAATCGTTTCCTGTCTGTCTTTATCGTAATCAAAAAAATTCAAATGGGCGTGAGTGTCCACCAAACAAGGATTTTCTTTTTTAATTTGATCCTGCATTTTCATTTTCCCAAAAAAGCAAGCGCCAAAGCGCTTTGCCCTGAACTATTTTATCTTTTCAAACATTTTAATACAAGCCCCCGTCAAATCACAAAAACAGGCTTTGCCATAAAACAATAAAAAATCAGCAAAAAAACACCAATCGGATTGCAAGATTGGCGTAGATTGAAGCTTAAAATAGAAAATAAGAGGTCTGCGGGCAGACCTCTTTGGGAATAATGGAAATTAACCATTATTATGGGGGGTGAGAGAGGAGGCATGAAGAGAGAAAGACCTCCCCTCTCTTATATTATTCTAAACATTAAAAGAACTATTGCAAGAAGCATTCGGCAGAAAATCGGCAAAGGCAGCGGCTTCTCTGTTCAAGAAACCGAGAGGGAAGCTGGTTTTGCTTCCATATTCTTGGATGTTCGCCAAGAATGTTTTTTCGGGTGCGGTTTCCATGTTTGGGAAAACCGCGGCAGGGTTGGATCCTGGTAATGGATCTCCCAAAAAAGGTTAAACTACTCTTT
>JAQTVQ010000007.1:11410-44251 GCA_028706715.1 Minisyncoccota bacterium
GTTTTGCTTCCATATTCTTGGATGTTCGCCAAGAATGTTTTTTCGGGTGCGGTTTCCATGTTTGGGAAAACCGCGGCAGGGTTGGATCCTGGTAATGGATCTCCCAAAAAAGGTTAAACTACTCTTTTTGCCTCGCTTCTTTCTGTAATACCGCCTCGTATCTCCCTCCTAGAAACCCTAAGAAGGAAATTTAAAACGGCATAAAAAAGGGAAAAGATAGCCAGAGAGTCGTCGCGCTTTTACGCGAAGACTTCTGGCTATCTATAAAAAAGAACTGTTACAAGGCGATTATGCCGGATGGAGCGGCTTCTCTGTTCAAGAAACCGAGAGGGAAGCTGGTTTTGCTTCCATATTCTTGGATGTTCGCCAAGAATGTTTTTTCGGGTGCGGTTTCCATGTTTGGGAAAACCGCGGCAGGGTTGGATCCTGGTAATGGATCTCCCAAAAAAGGTTAAACTACTCTTTATCCGTCGGCTATAATTATCGCCTCATATCTTCTTCCAAGCATAGCTTGGAAAGAAGATTTAAAGCGGTAATTTGTTTTTTGCAAATGAACGGCCGTATTAAATAAAAAAGCCTTCTTTTTAAGAAGGCTGTCTTTTTGATATTTATTCCTGTTTATTAAACCGTTGGAATCAATATTGAAAAGACAGCCTTGCTAAGAAGAAGGCTCATAATAATGACAAACAAAATAGCGCTATTGGTTATAGCTATTCTTTCAAAAACATTTATATCAATTTGCGATTTTACTGATGCGCTCATAATGTAATTAAATTAACAAAACCTAAAAATCTTGTCAATAGATTTCAACCACCCTAAGCACGCCTTTAAAAAATGCACCAATCGGATTGGTGCAGATTGAAGCTCTTGGCAAGGAGCAGTAAAGTTTTTAAAATTTAAAAAAGGAAAGGCTGGGGGTGATGGCAACGCCCAGCCTATGATGCGGCAATTTTCTCTTCGGACGAAGGAAGGTCTATCCAGCTGGCGGCAATTATTAGAACATCTCCTTCTTTTTTGATGTGAAAAGCAGGTTCATGTTCGCCGCTGTTAGGCTTAATTGAAGCTTTTTCCAGCTTCAGGCCTATGCTTCTCCATTGGACCATGGCATATCCAAGGATAAAATCAGAGAGAGTTGTTTCTCCGATTTTTCTTTCCTCAAAAATAAAGCCTGCGGACTTTTTGTCCGGCTTTTTCTGCGAGCACGGCAAAGGCCTTATTCCGACAAGCTGATAATAGCCTGCGGCCAAAGGATTATCCGGCCTTATAAAATCCACTTGGTATCTTGTGGCTTTAGGATCCATGCCCAGCCTCTTAAGAATAGGCCCAAGGTCGTTATGGATTCGCATCCAAGAAACTACCTCCACTCCTCCGCTAACCCTTAGATTGGCTTGGAAAATGTCGCTTATGCTTTTTCCTGCGAAACGATTAAGCAAAGCGTATTTGCTCGGTTCGCCGAAGGACTTTTCTCTCGCCGATACTTCCACTCCGTTTTTTTCTGCTCCTGTTTTCATCTCTTTCGTCTCCCGTATATGGTTTTGCAAATGAACTGTTTGAGCAAGGCCGCGTCTGCCATCAGACATATTGCTTGCTCTTGAATATTCCCTAACGGATCCATTCAAGAAAAAACAATTTAGCCCAAAATAAAAAATCCTCAGAGGACTGAGAATTTGTAATCTTTTTAAATCTTTTTTACAAAGCTAAATTCCCAGACCTTGAGTCTTTCTAAAGGTAAAGTAAAACCAAAAATTGTTTTTTATCTGGGTTGCCATTGTCTTTTTATTTATCAAACCAGCCGGAATTTGTCAATTCTAGCGGTATTTAACGGTTGTTAAAAGAATAGAAACATTTTTTACCCTTGCCTCCCACAACCAATCCACAGCCTATCCATTATTAATCCTCGGGAAAAGAGGCTCCGGTTTTTTTGACTCAAGCTGTTTTCTTATTTCCAAAGAAGTTTTCGGCAAAAACGGTTCTGCCATTTCGCTTATCCTTCTCAAGGCAAATAATATTTCTCCTATCGCTTTTTTATTTTTTTCAATTAGAGATTCTTCCTTTTCCCACGGTCTCTCTCTTTCAATTATTCTGTCGCAAAAAGCGGCTAAATCCCAAATAGAAGCCAAGGCTTCGTTGAATTTATACAAATCGGTTTGCTCAAAAGATTTTTTTTCGGCTTCTTGGATTTTAATTTTTAATTCTTTTTGAGGCTCCTCTTCTTGCGCGTCCAATTTTTTGGCCATAGCCAAAGTCCGCGATAATAAATTGCCCAGTCCTCCGGCCAAATCTCCGTTGTATCTTTGTTTGAATTTTTCTTCAGAAAAATCTCCGTCATCCCATCCGGGAATCTCTCGCAAAAGATAATAACGCACCGCATCTGTCCCATATTTATCAACCAAAAAAATCGGATCAACTACATTCCCAAGGCTTTTTGACATTTTTTGTCCGCTGGAAGTAATATAGCCATGGATAAAAACCTGTTTTGAATTGGGAAGTCCGGCCGACATCAGCATTGCTTGCCACATCGCGGTTTGCTGTCTTAAATTATCCTTACCGGCAACCTGTACGGCATTTCTCTTTTCTTTTGTCCCCCAAAATTGCTCAAATTTTCGGGCCTCGCCGCTGCGGGCCTCTCCGCTGCGGGCCTCGCCCGCCATAGCTTTAGCGGAGGCGGGCCACCCAAGACAGGAGATATAGTTCACCAAGGCGTCAAACCAAACATACATTACATGTTTTTCGTCTCCCGGAATCGGCACGCCCCACGGCATTTTTTCTTTTAAGCGAGAGATACTGAAATCCTGCAGCCCCTCTCTAACAAAATTATAAATTTCATTTTGCTTTGTGTCCGGGATAACAAAATCGGGATTGGCTTCGTAAAAATCAAGCAAAGGCTTTTGATATTTGGAAAAACGGAAAAAATAGTTTTCTTCTTCTATGGCTTCAAGCTCCTTGTTCGGATGAATCGGGCAACGGCCCTCTACCAGCTCAGAATCGGTCTTTTCCAACTCGCATCCCACGCAATATTTGGCTTTATAGCTTGCTTTATAAATATCTCCGTTGGCCTCGCATCTTTTCCAAAACTCCTGCGCGGCTTTGATATGGCTCGTATCGGTGGTGCGTATAAAATTATTGTAAGAAAGGTTCAATTTTTCTTTCAGCAGGCTGAATTTTTCGGCATATTCATCGCAATAAGCCTGCGGGTCTTTTTTTTCTTCCAAGGCTTTTTGATAAATTTTCAATCCGTGCTCGTCTGTGCCGGTATTAAAAAAAACTTCTTTGCCTCTTTTTGCCATGCTCCTCGCGACAACATCGGCTTGGACAATTTCCAAGGCAAATCCTATATGGGGAGCGGCGTTGACATAAGGCAAGGTTGTAGTGATGTAGAATTTCTCTGAATCCATAACTTATAATTAACAAAAAGAACGATCTTTTGCAAAAAGAAGCTTTTACAAGCAGAAAATATTAGCTGGCAGAAGGCCCGACAACAACGACGAACTCTCCCTTTGCCGTTCCTCTTTCCAGCTGGACGGCTATCTCTCCCGCCGAGCCTCTGTAAATTGTTTCAAATTTTTTGCTAAGCTCGCGGCAAACGGCGAGTCTCCTTTTCTTCCCCAAGGCGGATTCTTTTTCCAGCGCAGCCAATTCTTCAAGGCTTTTTATTATCCTATGGGTTGATTCATAAAAAATAACCGGATGCTGTGAAGCCAAAACTTCTTCAAAAAACTTTTTTCTTTTGTTCTTTACGGGAGGAAAGCCTAAAAATAAAAATTTATCCATTGAAAAATCGCAGACGCTGGCTGCGGCCGCCAAAGCGCATGCCCCTGGCACGGGAATTATTTTTAGTCCGGGTAAAAATTTTAAGGCCTCTTCTATCAATTTATTGCCCGGATCGGAAACGCCGGGAGTGCCGGCGTCAGAAACCAGCGCTATGTTGCCTCCATTTTTCAGCAATTCTATAATTTTTTCTGTTTTTTTAATTTTGGAATGCTGATGATAGCTTAATAAGGGTTTTTTGATTGCATAATGCTCTAATAATTTTTGGGTATTGCGAGTATCTTCGCATAAAATCAAATCCGCCTCGGACAGAATCCTTACGGCTCTGGCGGAAATATCTTCCAAATTGCCTATCGGCGTAGCGATTATATAAAGTTTCGGCATTTTAATTAGGCCTTATTGTTAATTTCTTCTTTTTCTTCCAGCTTTTTAATCTGATCCTTAAGCTCTGCCATCCTCAATTCCCTGCCGATGGTCAATTTATAAAATCTTTCCAGCTCTTCTTTTCTATTCTCAAGCTCTTCATAGGCCAAAGAATTGTTAAAGGCTACTGAAGCTTGAGCCATAAATGACTCCAAAAGATCCATCTCCTGCCCGCTGTAAATTTTGCCGGCTTCTTTTTCACCTAAAAATATTATCCCTATCAGCTTATTCTCCACGAAAAGAGGTATCGCCGCCGCGATTTTGCTCTTTTCCATCTCCTCTTCCAGTTTTTCAAATTTTCCCTCCAAGGATTTTTTCTCTTCTTTTTGCAGGCCTCCGGCAATAATTTTTATTTTGGATTTCAACAGGCTTTTTTTTGATTTTTTAAGCCAAAAAGGCAAAAAGCCTTCTTCCTCATCAAGCAGAAACATAATGATTTCTTTGGACAGACCGTTTTGTTTTTGAACGAAGAAAGAGTCCTTCTCGCTATTCCATAAAACAATTGCCGCTTTTTCTGTTTTTAAAGAATTCCTTAAGGAGTCCATCATAAATCCGGAAAGCTTTTCCATCTCAATCATTTGGTTTATTTTTTTGGAAAGAAAAGATATTTTTTCCTGCAAACCGTAAAAAGAATTGTAAAAATAACGGCTGGCAATCTTTTCAACAAACCGCAAAAATCGGTTAAAAGAAAAAATGCACAAGAAAGCGAAAAGCGCTTCCAAAGAGAAAGAAACCAAGCTATTTTTAATAAATGGCAGAGCATAAGAAAGCAGCGCGGACATTAAAATAATAGGCAAAAAAGCAAGGATATAAACCCCTGTACGGCTCAAAATGGAACGGACCTCCATAAAGCTGTAGCGAAAAACTATATATAAAAAAGACAGTCCCCAAACGGAAACAAAAATATTAAACCATGGAGGAAACGGTATTCCATACCATAAGAAAAAATTGGTAAATCCCCCGCCAAAACCGATAGGCATGGAAATTAAAATATATTTAAGCTGTATTTTTTTACTTCCCGAGCTTTCTTGCCAGCCTCTAAAAAGCCTCCAATAAGTATAAAATAAAATTATTCCCCAAGAAATAATCAGATAATAGGGATGAATCTTCCCAGGCATGGGCCAATAAGGGAAAAAAAGCGCTGGCTCCACTCCTCTTACATAATAAGGATGAAAGCTGACTGCCGTAAAAAAGGCGGTAGCCGAATAAGCCAAAAACAAAAAAAATTTTTGGCTCTTTCGCTTGTCTATCCCAAGCAATACAAGAACCCAATGGCAAAAAAACATAGGGATAAATACGGCAAAAAGATTCAATACCCTAGCCCAAAACAAAGCCTGTGATTCAACGCCGGAACTTAGCCACAAAATATAACTTGTTGACCATCCGGCCACTGAAGCGCAAAAAAGGGAATAGAGTATATTGCTTTTACTCCTACGGTCGTTTAAAAAGATAAAACAACCCATAAAAGTAAAAAATACAGCATTGACAAAGGAAAATGTAATGAAAATTTCCAACATAAAAAACTAGCCTATTGTTTCTTCTTTTTTCTTTTGGAGAAAGTCCTTTAGGAATTCATAGAGGATCCCGGCCATAGGGATAACCAAAATCGCTCCCATTATGCCCCAAAGCCTGGCTCCTACAAGCAAAGAAATAATAACTACCACCGGCGGAATGCCTACCATTTTCTTGGTAAGCATAGGAGTCAAAATATTCCCTTCCACTTGCTGTATCAAAATAAAAGCGATTAAAATCAATATCGCCGCATTCAATCCGGGGTCCAGCAAAGCGAAAAAACCTATAAAAAGCCCGGCAACCATAGGTCCGGCAATAGGAATTATATTGGTGACCGCGGCGATAAGAGATAAAGTAAAAGAATATTTTATCGCAAAAGATTCAAGGAGCAGGTAAGTAAGAATTCCCACAAAAACACAGCTTAATACTCTGCTGCCGAACCATCCGGCAACCTTGGCTTCAATCCTGGAAAAACGGCTGCAGACATATTCTTCATATTTTTTAGGCGATGCCAAAAACAAAAACTTTTGGACGGGTTTTTCTTCCAAGGATAAGAATATCGCAATGGTAAAGATCGCGAACATTGTAAAAATTCCTCCGAAAAAAGTGGAGGCCGCGCTAAAGATATTGCTTGAAGCAGCCAGTAAAATTCCCTGCAAATATTTGTTAAAAACTTCAAAGCTTTGGAATTGGTTTATGTTAAAATCCTTTAAAAAAGGAGCCGCTTTTTCAAAATAAACAGGCAAAAGCTGGGAAAAATTGGTAAGCTCTTTGGAAAGGATATCAGCGGTAAAATAAACGAATCCTCCAACCAACAGGAAAAAGATTAAATAAACCAAAGCCGTCCCCGCGGGCCTTGGAATTTTTCTTTTTTGCAAAAAATCAATTACCGGATTAAAAAGAACTGAAATTATCAAAGAAAAGATAAAAAGAGTTAAAATATCCTGCGTCAAAAAAATGACATAAAAAAATATTAAAGCCAAGCCTATTTTAAGAAGAGACCCCCATGAAATATCCAAGCTGTTTCCGTTAGCCATAAATTTAAAAATTATTTAACAAATTAATAAATTTTTCTTCTTTTTCAAACGGACCCACCAAAGCTAAATTGAGTTTTTCCGGCTTAAAAATATCTTGGGCAACAGCCAGTATCTCTTCGGCTGTTACATTGTCAATTTTAGCAAATAACTGCTCCGGAGTTAAGATTTCTCCTTCAAACAGCTCCTGTTCGGCGCAGAAAGAAGCCAAAGCATCGGAAGACTCCAGCGCCATCACAGATCTTCCTTTAATTATCTCTTTCGCTTTTTTAAGCTCTTCATTTTCCACTTTCTCTCGGGAAATTATTTTATATTCTTTTAATATGGCGGAGATTCCTTCTTCTATCCTGGAATTATCAAGGCCTATTCTAGTCGCTAAATATCCGGCATCCGGATCCAGCAAGCATTCCGTGGACAGATAGTAAGAAAGGCCGAGTTTTTCCCTCACATTCATAAACATTCTTGAGCTCATCCCTTTTCCCAAGATTACGCTTAAAAGCTTTAAAGCGTATTTTCTGCCGTCAAAAACATTAAAAGCTCTCACTCCCAAAAACATATGAGCCTGATCGGTTTTCTTCTGGCGGAGAAGAACCATAGGCTTGTCTTGAGAATCCAAAACTTTTTCTTTTTGGCAAGGCTCTCTTTCTTCAAAAGATCCAAAATATTCTTGAACTTTGGCCAAGGCTTCTTCTTCTCCAACTCCCCCGGCGATACATACTACAGTATTGGATGGAGAATATTTTTTTTCTTTGTAATCAACCAATTTTTTTCTGTTGATAGCGGCGATGCTCTCTTTACTCCCGAGAATTAATCTTCCTGCAGGACAATCTCCGTAAAGAAGCTTTGACCAAAAATCCTCAACCAATATTTGAGGATTGTCCATACACATATTAAATTCTTCCGTAATCACTTTTCTTTCTTTTTCTATCTCTTTTTCCGGCAAAAGAGGATTTAAAAAAATATCAGCGATAAAATCAAGGGCCAGTTCAAAATTTTCATTCCGCGTCTTCGCCCAATATCCCGTGCAGTCATATCCTGTAAAGGCGTTAAAAATTCCACCGACTTTTTCCATTGTCTCCGCAATATCCTTTTTGTTCGGTCTTTTTTTGCTGCCGTTAAAAATCATATGTTCCAAGAAATGGGAAATTCCGTTATCTTCTTTTGTTTCGTGTTTGGCTCCCGCTCCCGTCAAGGCTAAAACCGCCGCAGTTTGGCTGGACGGCAGGGGAACGACGACGACTCTCAATCCATTTTTTAAAGTAGTTTTTTTGTACATCCGGCTAATAAGATTAAAAATTTAATATTTAAGATTAATCAGCATCCGAATTTCTCTTTTAACAGTCCCGCTAAATCGCTTATTCCCACTCTCTCCTGCTCCATAGTATCTCTGTCGCGCAAAGTAACGCAATCGTCTTGCAGCGTTTCAAAATCTATCGTAATTGCATACGGAACGCCTATTTCGTCCAAACGGCGATAGCGCCGGCCGATTGATCCGGTTTCGTCATACTTGCACATAAAATATTTCTTCAGCTCTTCGTGAATTTCTTTGGCTTTATCAACCAATTCCGGCTTGTTTTTTAAAAGAGGCAAAACGGCAGCCTTAACGGGCGCCAAACTTTTAGTAAAACGCAAAACCGTTTCCGCTTCTTTTGCGGATTCCGTGGTTTGAGTCCTTCCTCCTTTAATCTCTTCAAAAGAATCGCATAAGACTGCAAAGAAAAGCCTTTCCACTCCGCAAGAAGGCTCTATCACATAAGGAATATAAGAGCTTTTATCCGACTCGTCAAAATATTGCAAATCCGTTCCTGAAAACTTTTGATGGCGTCCAAGATCAAAGTCGCGGCGATTGGCAATTCCTTCTATTTCCGACCACCCCCAAGGAAATTTATATTCAACATCAACGCACGCCTTGGCGTAATGGGCCAGTTCATCCGGGCGATGAGGCCTGAATCTCAAGTTTTCTTTTTTTAACCCCAAATCTTCCTCATACCAGCGCATTCTTTCTTTGGTCCAATATTCAAAAGCCTTGTCGTCTTCGCCGGGCTTGACAAAATACTCCAGTTCCATCTGCTCAAACTCGCGGCTTCGGAAAATGAAATTGCCGGGAGTAATTTCGTTGCGAAAAGCTTTTCCGATTTGGGCTATTCCAAAAGGAAGCTTAACTCTTTGAGTATCAAGAATATTTTTATAGCTGGCAAAAATCCCTTGAGCCGTCTCCGGACGCAAATAAGCGAGAGAAGCGCTGTCTTCGGCCGGACCCACAAAAGTTCTGAACATCAAATTAAATTTGCGGGGAGCGGCAAGTTCTCCTCCGCAATCAGGACATTTGGCGTTAGCCAAGACTTTGGCCATTTGGCTGATATCCGCCGTATCTTTGACTTCCTCTTCACTAAATCCAAGATTTTTAAGCGTGCCGTCGTCTCTTAATTTTTCCATTAAATGATCCGCTCTAAACCTTTTATGGCAGCCCTTGCATTCCGACAAAGGATCGGAAAATTCGGTGGTATGTCCGGAAGCTTCCCATATTTTCGGACTCATGATAATTGAGCTGTCCAACCCGACAATATCGTTTCTTTTTTGAACCAAAGCTTTCCGCCAAGCTTTCTTGATGTTATTTTTCAGCTCGGCTCCCAAAGGTCCAAAATCAAAAAACCCTCCAAACCCTCCGTAAATTTCAGAACTGGGAAAAACAAATCCCCTTCTCTTAATCAAAGAAAGAATTTTTTCTGTTGTGTCCTCCATAATATTGCAACCTGTTCTGTTCCTTTTTTCCTTTTTTGGCTTTTGCCTGCGGAATTAAAGTTTTAGAAGGTTTTATTGGCTGTTAGATTGATTATTATCTTTAACTTGTATCCGTAATTCCTGTATTTCGGAATATAAAGAAGTTTTAGTCCATTGGTCTTCTCCCGAAACTTGGACCGTGCCCAAGGCAAGAACTTCTTTCCCGGCGTCTTCGGCCCTAGGTATGACAGAAAGTTGGAAGGCGCATAATTTCGGTTCTGTTAAAATCCCCAGGCCGGCTTCCGCATCTCCTGCCTGCCATAATATTTCTCTTGACTCGGAGTCATAAGTAAGTCCGGAATTTTCTTCGGGCCAAACTTTTCCGGTAAAAATCGCTCCTTCCGGCAAAATAGCCCTAAGTTTTATATTGTTAACGCTGTTATAAGAATTGGAAATTTTCCAAACAACGGCAAAAGTGTTGGCTTCTCCCGGGTTCAAAGGCAGGGATCCTCCGCTTACAAAATATTTGCTATCCAAAGAAGTTTCCTGCTCTCCTTTAAGAGTGGAAGAAATTTTATTGGTAAAACTTTCGGACAGCTGGCTTATCGTAACTTTGTTTTTAATCTCCGGGTTTTTGTCCGCCGCGGTTTCAACCGGCCACTCGTCTTTTAATTCTATCCAAAATTCCGCCTTGCCTTCTTCTCCTTTGTCCAAATATTGCAGCTGGGGATTTTTTTTGCCGTCCCAAATGATAGAACTGTCTCCCTTGCCGAAATCACCTTCCGGAGCCTTGATGGAATAGAAATCAAAGCTTTCTCCTTCCAATCGGGAAATCAAGACCAAATCGGTCAAGGGTTCTTCCCCTATGTTGCGGAAAAATATTTCATAGTGAAGAATGTCTCCCGGCACCGCCGTATATTGCGGACTGTTGTTGATGCTCTGCGTAATGTAAAGATCGGGAACGGAAATTTCCACGCCTTTTATATCCTCTTTCAACAGGATAAAATCATCATCTTGCCATATTCCGATTTGAGCTTTAAATATCTTTTGCTCTTTCACTTCTCCGCTGACCTTGCCGGTAACTTCTATCCTTCCTCCTTCCCCCTCGTTAAGGTTGGAAATATTCCATTGCGTTTGGTCTATGGCTTGAGGCTTGGCTGACACGAAATCAAAGCCTGAAGGATATTGGATCTTACAAGTCAAATCGGACAAAGGGTAAGAAATGTTAGACCAATAGTTTATTTTAAAAGTAAAAGCCTTGCCTGCCGCGATTGAAGACGGCACGTCAAGCGCAAAGCTTAAAGAAGCTTTTTCCACGATAGTGGTAAAGGTCGTAGAAACTTCATTGCGCGTGTTCAGCCCCTTCGGCTGGAAAGTCAAAACCGCTTTGGCCGTCTTTGCTTCTCCTTCCTTTCCCAAAAGACGGGCCGGAAAAGTAAAGATACGCTCTTCTCCGGGGTAAATATCTCCTTTCAGCTGGGATGACGACATTCTTTGTATTCTGTTGAATCCCTCTTCTAAGATTGAATTTTGAGGAAATTCAAAAGAAAGTTCCGGGTTCTCCGCCCTGACAGTGCCATTATTTTTGAACTTAACAATATATTCAACTTCATCTCCCAAGGAAGCGTTTTGCGGCCCCAAAATTTCAATTTTAATGGTCTCCTTGGAATAAGAGCTTTGGTTCCACAGATAAAAACTGCCTCCCAAAATTAAGATAAGAATTGCAAAAATGAGAATAATTTTTTTCATTTTTATTGCCTCAAAGGCTGCGATTTAAACAATTTGGATAAAAAGAGCCTTTATTTTATTTTTTATTAATTTTAATGCCAAGCCAAAGTTCTTCGCCGTTAATTTTCAATTTCTTTTGTCCTGTAACGCTTGGGTCTTCTTCTCTCTTTTCAACGGCATCGGCGATTACTTCTTTGGCTAAAAATTTTGCATTTTTTTCCACCATCCGGCAAATTTCTTCTCCTCCGTTAAATCTTACCAAAATTTTGTCGTTTGGGGTAAGCCCGGCCTCTTTTCTTATCTGTTGAACTTGTCTAATAATCTCGCGAAGGTCTCCCTCTTCTTTTAAATCAGGGGTAATTTCAAAATCAAGCTCTATATCGTTTTCAATTTCTTTGCAAAAAGAAATCTTTTTAATATTTGTTTCTTCTTTTATCAGTTTATGGAAAGACTCGTTTTTTTGTATATTCTCCATGGCCTTTTTTATTTTAAGCTCTGCCAAGGGCTGTTTTACTTTTATCCCTTTTTCGGACCTCAAGCGCAAGACTTCAGCCACTATTTTTCTTGTTTCATCCATATCTTCTTCCAGCTCCTTGCTGATAAAATCGCTGTTTGCTTCAGGCCAATCGGACAAATGGACGGACTCTTTTTCTCCTCCTATCGTTTTATAAATATATTCTGAAACAAAAGGAGCGAACGGAGCCATTATTTTGGCAGTTTGAAAAATAACATAGCCGAATGTTTTTATTCCTTCGGAATCTCCCTCTTTGAACCTTTGCCGAGATCTTCTTAAATACCAGGTAGAAAGGCCGTTGATAAATTCCTCAATTTTTCTTGCGGAAGAAACGACATCGTAATTATCCATTTTTTCGGTAACTTCTTTGATAAAAAGATTAAGCTTTGACAAAATCCATTTATCCAAAATATGCCCGCTTTCAGGCAAAGAAAAATCAACCGTTCCTTCTTTTCGGTATGTTTTATAAAAAGAATAAACATTCAAAAGCAGTAAAATATTTTTTTGGTAAGTTTCTTTAAGTTCTTTTTCGGAAAAAAACAAATCTTCTCCCTTCATAACCAAAGAAGACATCAAATAAAGCCTTAAAGAATCGGCTCCGTATTTTTCAATCGCTTCCCACGGATCGGGAAAATTCTTTTTTGACTTGGAAAGCTTTTCTCCTTTTTCGTTTAAAACCGTTCCTGTGGTAACGACATTTTCAAAAGGAATTTTATCAAACAAAATAGCCGACATTACGTGCATAACATAGAACCATGCCCTTGTTTGGGCGATATATTCAGCCACGAACTGCGCAGGCAGGCGTTTTTCAAAAGCTTCTTTATTCTCAAAAGGATAATGCAGTTCTGCAAAAGGCATAGAAGAAGACTCCACCCAGCAGTCAATAACTTCCGGGACTCTTTCCATCTCTTCTCCGCATTCGCATTGAATTTTAACGCCGTCAATAAACGGCCTATGCAAATCTTCAATTTTTGTCCCGCTAAGCTCTTCCAGCTCGGCGACAGAGCCGATAACTTTCATCTCTTTGCATTTCTCACATCGCCAAATAGGCATCGGAGAAGCCCAATAACGATTTCTAGAAATATTCCAATCAGGAGCGGATTCAAGGCCTTTTAAGAAGCGGCCGTATTTCAGGTGGTTTGGATGCCAGCTGATTTTTTCGTTAAGTTCAACCAGCCGGTCTTTTATTTTTTGGATATTAATAAACCAAGCGGGAATGGCATTATAATACAAAGCCGTTCCGCATCTCCAGCAAAAAGGATAAGGATGGACGGTTTTTTCTTTTTTATAAAGCAATCCTCTCTCTGCCAGTTCTTTTTTCACAAATTCGTCGGCTTCTTTGAATTTTTTCCCTTGAATAAATTCCGGAGAATCTTCAATAAATTTTCCTTTGCCGTCCAGCAAGGATAAAACCGGCAAGCCGTATTTTGCTCCAAGTTTGTAATCGTCCTCGCCGTAAGCCGGAGCAATATGCACAATTCCGGTTCCGTCTTCCGCTGTCACAAAATCAGCGGACAAAACTTTGTAAGATTTCTCTGCTTCTTCCTCGCTTAAGCCAGCTTTGTAAAGAGGCTCATATTCAAGGCCTGCCAGATCTCCTCCTTTAAATTCTTTTATAATTTTCTTGTCCAGCCCGTAATTTGACGCCCTATTCTTGGCAATAATAAATTTTTCTTCTCCTTCTTTTGCCAAGACATAAGAGAATTCGGGATTGACGGCCAAAGCAAGATTGGACGGCAGCGTCCACGGAGTTGTCGTCCAAGCCAATATGGAAGCTCCGGAAAAATCGGAACCGTTTTTGATTTTAAATTTGACTATTACGGATTCTTCTTCCAGCTCTTTATAGCTGTTGTCCATTGCCACTTCAAAATTGGACAAAGGAGTCTCGCATCTCGGACAATAGAGCAAAACTTTTTTGCCCTCGTAAATCAGCCCTTTTGCCCATATTTCTTTAATCGCCCACCAAACGGATTCAATATAAGAACTGTCCATTGTTTTGTATGAGTTTTCAAAATCAATGAACCGGCCGATTCTTTCAATCATTTTCCCCCATTCATTGGCATAAGTTAAAACATTCTCCCTGCAGGTTCGGTTAAAAACATCTATGCCTATTTCTTCAATCTGCTTCTTCCCGGAAATTTTCAGCTTTTCTTCAACAATGTTTTCTATAGGCAATCCATGGCAGTCCCAGCCCCAGCGCCGGGCGACATAACGCCCTTTCATTGTCCAATAGCGGGGAACCACATCCTTAATAGTTGAGGCCAAAATATGGCCATAGTGAGGCAAGCCGGTGGCAAAAGGAGGCCCGTCGTAAAAATTAAAAACAGGACAATTTTTTCTTTGTTCCAAGGATTTTTCAAAAATTCTTTTATCCTTCCAAAATTCTATGATTTGTTTTTCCCTCGTGGAAGGATTTTTATCTCCTTCTTCAAAAAACATATTGCCGGCTTTTTCAAAAATTTAAAAATTATAAATAGACTCGCTATTCAGTGCATAAATTCATTTCTATCCATACAAATTTGCCTATTTTTAGACAAATTAAAACCCGATTCCATCTTGATTAGAGAAAAAATATATCGTAAGCCTATACAATTTGTCCTCTATAAATTCCTTAGCATTTTTGCCTCTTTTTGACAATTCCACAAAAAAGATAAAAAGCGGTCAAAATGGCCTCCTTAATAAAGATTAAACCGGCCGAAGTTGGTCCTTATCCATCTTTCGTCGGTTTTTACATTTTTTTAGGAATTTTTATGCCTAAAAGACTTAAGGAAATTCCTAAAATTTGGACTACTGCTTCGGTTAGAGATAAACGGAAATCTTTTTCTTTGGATTTTAAAATCGGGCATTTTTCGTAAAATAAATTGTATTTTTGCGCCAGTTCGTAAGCGAAACTGCATAAAAGATTAGGCGAAAATGTTTTGGCCGCTTCGGCAACTATTTCGGAAAACTTGAAAAGCGCGCCCAAAACCGCCCTCTCCTCCAAAGAAAGCTTACAGAGGCCCGGCCTCTGTAATGTTTTTGCTTTGTTTATAAGGCTTTGGCAGCGCACGGCCGTATATTGCAGGTAAGGAGCGGAATTTCCTTTGAGATTAAGCATCCTGTCCCAATCAAAAATAATTCCTTTGGAATAATGCTGGGAAAGGTCGTTGTATTTTATCGCGCCAATGCCTATTATCTTGGAAAGTTCTTCTTTTTCTTCGGGTAGAATCTTGCTTTGCTCCGATGCTTCAATCAATTTTCCGGCGCGCATAATTGCTTCTTCCAAAACCTCTTCCAAATGGATAGTTTGGCCTTTGCGAGTTGAAAATTTTCCTTCAGACGCACGGTAAAGCCCATGGGCTACATGGATAAGCCGATCTTCTTCTGCCCAGCCCAAGAGTTCGGCGGCCAAAAAAACTTGGCGAATATGCAAATTTTGCTCCACTCCGACCTCATAGACAAACAATTCCGGCTTCCATTTGTCAATACGGTATTTTAAAGCGGCCAAATCTCTGGCAAAATAGGTTGAGGCCTCGTCCGACTTCAAAAGCATAGCCGGAGGCAGATCGTCCTTTGGATATTCAAAAATCAAAGCTCCTTGGCTTTGTTTGGCAAATCCTTTTTTCTTGGCTTCTTTTATAACGGACTCTGTTTTATCCAAATAAAAACTTTCTCCTATCGCGTTGTCTATTTTTATTCCAAGGAGATCATAAATTTTAGCAAATTCCTCCATACTGATTTTTACGCAGGCATTCCAAATTGTTTTGGCGGCTTTATCTCCCTGTTCCAATTTTTTAAACCATTCCCGGGCAGATTCTATCATTTCAGGATTATTTTCCGCTTCTTGATGAAAGTCCACATATATTTTCTCAAGCTCCGCAATAGTTAAACCGGCCAGCTCTTTGGAGTAATCTTTTAGAGGCAAATCCTTTAATTTTTTCTCAAATATCTGATAGCTTAATTTGCCATACTGCGTTCCCCAGTCCCCCAAATGATTGTCGCCAATCGCTTTCCAGCCCAAAAATTCATATAAATTATATATGGCCTGGCCTATAATTGTTGATCGCAAATGGCCGATACCGAACGGTTTGGCAATATTAACCGAAGAATAGTCAATTAAAACGGTTTTGCCGTTCTTTTTGCCGCGGCCGTAGTCTTTCCCCTCTTCCAATATTTTTTCCATCTCTTTCAGCAAAAACTTTTCAGAAACAAAAAAATTTATAAATCCGGGAGAAGCAATTTCAATTTTTTCAAACTCTTTCGGCTGCTGCTTTTCTATTTCTTCTTTTAAAATGGAAGCCGCTTCCATCGGGCTTTTTTTGATTATTTTTGCCGCCTGCAAAGCCAAGCCTGTCGCATAATCTCCCCGGCCGTAATCGGGATATTCTATTTTTATTTTAGCCAAATCAAAGTCGGCCGGAAAACGGCCTTCTTCTTGCAAAGACTCAATGGACTTTTCCAAATATTCCAAAATTTTCTCTTTCATCTGCATTTTTTAATCTTAACGGATTTTGTTTAAAATTCAAAGAAGCCCGCCGATAAACAGCGATTTTTTGAGAGATAAGAGAATTTTTGGGATTTAAAAATGCGAAAAGCGGTGGACAAGCATTAATTAAACGGTTTAAGATAAATCTATGAAAATTATTTCCGAAAACAGAAAAGCAAAATTTGATTATGAGATCCTTGATCGGTTTGACGCCGGGATTGTTTTGAACGGACAGGAAGTTAAATCAATAAAAACAAGCGGCGCCAGCCTGAACGGCACATATGTCGCTTTTCAACAGGATAAAAGGGTTAAGCATCCGGAGTTATTTTGGGTAGGAGCCAATGTCCCCCCTTATCAGCCAGGAAATATTATGTCCAATTACGATACGCACAGGCCGAGAAAACTGCTTTTGAATAGGAAAGAAATCAATTATTTAATAGGAAAAACAAAGGTTAAAGGCTTGACTTTGGTGCCCTTAAAGTTGTATGATGAGAACGCTAAATTGAAGCTTGAGTTTGGTATTGGAAGAGGAAGAAAGAAGGCCAACAAAAAGGAACTTCTTAAAACTCGCGATGCCGAACGAGAAATGAGGAGAGCCCTCGTAAGATAAAGACGCGGGGGCGATTGTTTTGACAGAAAAATTCTTTTCAAAGCAAGCAAGCCGAGCTTGATAAGCGGCTCGCAAATATGCTTATCAAAAGTATAAGTGCCAACTTATTCAAAAAACCCGCATTAGCTTTAGCTTAATGCCATCCGCCAGCCGATTCTCAATAAGCTTCAGCGGGTGTCGATCATTGAGATAGGCAGCTGTCTTTCCTAAAACAGCAGCCGAACAGGCTTAGGATAGAAAAGCTGAAATTTTTGCCTGTTGCATATTCAGTTTTTCAAAAAATCAAAACAGGCTAAGCTTGTAGAAAACTTTGGATAATTTTTTTGGACGGGGTTTCAATACCCCCGCCTCCACCTCGTAAGCTTAATTTTTGCTTTAGACTTAAAGATGTCCCCTTTAAGCAAAATTATTTAAAAAGAATTAAATTTAAAAAGAATTTATTAAGAGGATATACATCAACAATCAAATAAGGGCTTCCGAAGTCCGGCTGATAGACGAAGAAGGAAAACAAATAGGCGTTTTGCCTTTGAGCCAGGCTTTAAAGGCCGCGCGAGAAAAAAGCCTTGATTTAATACAAATTACCGAAAAAGTGGAGCCTCCGATTTGCAAGATTGGAAATTACGGCAAATACCTCTATTCCGTCCAAAAGAAAGAAAAGAAGGACAAGTCCGTTGGCAAGACCGGAGAGATAAAAGGCATTAGACTCGGCTTTAATATCGGAATACACGACTTGGAAACAAGAGCGAGAAAAGCCGAAGAATGCTTGAAAGACGGCTCTAAAATAAAAGTGGAATTGATTTTAAGGGGAAGAGAAAGAGGATTAAAAAACTTTGCCGAACAAAAAATCCAGCAATTCTTGGATATCTTAAGCTCCAAAATGCCGATAAAAACAGAAAGAGAGTTAAAAAAAGAAGCAAGATCTTTAACGATAATCATCTCAAAAAAATAATATGGCGAATAAACCAAAAACTAGAAAAGCAATCATCAAAAGGTTCAAAATAACCAAAACCGGAAAGATTTTGAGGCGCGCATCCGGACAGAACCACCTTTTGTCTAAAAGATCTTCCCAAAAGAAAAGAAGCCTAAGAAAATGGGTGGAAGTTTCCCCCAGCGAAACCAAGAAAATAAAAAGAGTTTTAACCTACTAAAATATGGTAAGAGTAAAAAGAGGCGTTGCCGCCAATAAAAGAAGAAAGAATACAATCAAAGAAGCGAAAGGATTTAAATGGGGACGAAAATCTAAATTTAAATCAGCGAAACTGGCATTGATGAAAGCGCGCAAATACGCTTATCGCGACCGAAAAGTAAGAAAAAGAACAGCTAGAGCGCTTTGGCAAGTTCATATTAGCTTCGCTGTCCGGGAAGAAGGGTTGTCTTATAGCAGGTTCATTGATTCCTTGAAAAAAGCCAATATTGAACTAGACAGAAAAATATTATCCAGCTTGGCCTCTAAAAATCCGGAAATATTCAAGGCAGTGGTCGCCAAAGTAAAATAACTTTTTCAAAAGATTTAAAACCGCCACACGATCTGATCTGTATGGCGGTTTTTTAAATGCAAAAAGCCAGCCTCTTATAATATCCTAATCTCAATATTAGAAGGCATTTTTTCTTTTTTTGAATATTTTATTATTAATTCTTCGGCTCTTCTCAAGGCCTTCTCTTTTTTGTCTTTTGTCTTTTGTCCTAAAAATCTGACCAAAACAGCCGGTCCGGCAAAGTTCTTCGGCTCGGCAAGCAGATCTTTTGGCTTCTTTAAACCGGCTAGCTCCCCTCCTTCTTTTTGGTCGCGCGCCACAGCTATAAAAAAATCTTTTTCAAAAAATGTTCTTCCTTTTTTTAAAACTGAAATGTCTTCTCCTGTAAAAGCCGGTTTTATTTCCATCAAATTCTCCAGCTTTTTTGAGAATTGGCAGTCAGTAAGCAAACATCCTCCCGCAGGCTGGGGAAAATACCTTATATTAAATTTTTTCGCCAGTCCCAGCTGGCCTTTTCTAGTCTTCCCTTGAAAATCAAAAAAATTATCTCTTTTTACAAGTTTTCTTTTTTCAGGGTTTGTTTCCGGCAAAAGTTTGGCCGAAAGAGGCCTTACAATAAGCTCTTCCATTCCGGACTTTTTTTCGGCGATGTTAAAAACTCTGCCGCTTTGGGAGAAAGGCCTTTGTCCCAAAACCTCGCCGGTGGCAAGGAAGTCGGCTTTTTCCCTCTTCATTATTTTTTTGGCCTCTTGAAGCATCAGCAGATGGCAGTCAATACAGGGATTTAAATGCTTCCCTCTTCCATGCCGCGGATTTTTTACTATATCAAGCTGGGCTTTGGATATATCAACGGTTTTAATCTTAAAGCCATTGTTCCCAGCAGATTTTTGGGCTTGATCGCAATTAAAAAAATAGCTTTCAAAGCAAATCGGAACAACATTTATGCGCTGGCTCTCTAAAATTTTATAAGCCAAAATAGAGTCCAGTCCTCCAGAAAAAAGTAAAATCGCTTTAGGCATATTATGTTGGCTCCGTATCTCAAGGTTAAAATTTTTTTGGTTTCCAAGTTAAATATTGCTAACCGAGGATAGAGCCTTTTATCAAATAATTATTGGCTTGCTTTAAAGTATTTTTAGCATTGGCAAATTTCATTTCCTTGAACGCTTCTTCAAACGGCAGCCATTGGTATCCGATATGCTCGTCGGATATTGTTATTTCCTTTTTCCTTGTTTCTGCTAAAAAAAAGGCGACTGTCTTAAAAACGGTCCTTCCCTTAAATTTAAAAAAATAATCAATGGACTGCCTAAACCCGGAAACGAAAGAAAGGTCTTTTAATCCTGTTTCCTCTTCTATCTCTCTGCGTGCCGCCGCTTCTTCCGTTTCTCCCTCCTCTAAATGGCCTTTGGCAAAATCCCAATAGCCCCTGGATCCGGGTTTGGATCCGGCATAATGCAAGAGCAAATAAAAAATTTCTCCCTGCTCTTCCCTAAATATAACCGCACCGGCAGATTTTTCTGAAAACATAATAAATAATTAATTTCTAATTTTGAATTTTCAATAAATCAATTTTTAAACCAACGGCAAAAATTATTTTCTATGCCGCAAATATTCTAACAATTTTTCCAATGGCCAAGAATTGATAATATCCGCTGGCTCGGCCCAGCCTCTTCTTGCTTGCGCCGCTCCCATCTCCATAAAACGCATTCTATCTTTAACGTGGCTGTCGGTATTTATTGCCATTTTTACTCCCGAATCTTTCGCTTTTCTAATATTTACATCATTCAAGTCAAGCCTTTCCGGGCAGGCGTTTATCTCCAACGCCGTATTAAATTCTTTTGCCGCCCGTAAAAGCTTGGCAAAATCAACCTCGTATTCATCTCTTTTTTTCAATATCCTGCCCGTCGGATGGGCAATTATTTTGATATTCGGATTCTTCATCGCCTTGATAATTCTTTCGGTCATTTGCTGTTTTTCCATTTTGAAATGGGAGTGCACTCCGGCGATGGCGTAATCCAATTCAGCCAAGGCATCGTCTTTGATATCTATGGATCCGTCTTTTAGAATATTGGTTTCGGCGCCGTGTAAAATCCGAAAAGACGGCTTTTGGCTTTGAAGCTCAAGGTTTATTTTTACAATTTCGCTTTTCTGCTTTTTCAGCTTTTTTTCATCTAAACCGTTTTCTATCTTTAAATATTTTGTATGGTCGCTGATACCGATATAGTCATAATTTAACTCTATGGCTTTTTCAGCCATTTCCTTTATGCTGTTTTCTCCTCCGTTCCAGTCCGTATGGCAATGCAAGTCTCCCCTGATATCTTCCAGCTTAATCAGCTTAGGCAAACTGCCGCTTTTTGCCGCTTCAATCTCTCCGCGATTTTCCCTTATTTCCGGAGCAATCCAATCAAGGCCCAAAATATTATAAATTTCTTTTTCGTCCTTTCCCGCAACCATTTTATCTCCCTTAAAAAGCCCGTATTCTGAAAGCTTCATTCCTTTTTCAATGGCAATTTTCCTTAAAATAATATTGTGTTCTTTGGAGCCGGTAAAATACTGCAAAGCCGAGCCGTAGCTTTTTTCAGGAACTACGCGAATATCCATATCAAAGCCCTTCTTCATTCTTACTGATGCTTTGGTTCCTCCTTTTCCCCAAACTTTAACTATGCCGGGCAAATTAACAAAAAAATCCATTACCTTCTTTGGATTATTTGAGGCTGCCAAAAAATCAATATCGCCAATTGTTTCTTTTCTTCTCCGCAAAGAGCCGGCAAAATCAATCCGCCGAACTTCTTTTAAATTTTTGAGATCGTTATATGTCTTTTGCGCCGTTGGAAAAATTTCTCCCAGTAAAAATCTTCCTTTGGCTCTCTTTAGAAATTCTATGCTTTGAAGGATGTTAGCCTGGGCCTTCGGCCCGAAGCCAAACAGCATGGAAATCTTATCCTGCTTGGCCGCTTTTTCCAAGTCTTTAAGATTCGCTACGCCAAGCTTTTGAAAAAGAAGCTTGGCTCGTTTTGGGCCCATTCCCTCAACCGCAATAAGTTCTTCCATCTTAACCGGTAATTTCCTTTGCAATTCTCTATGATATTTTATTCTTCCCGTTTTGATATACTCTTCTATCTTTTTGGCAATGCTGTCTCCCACTCCGGGAATCTCTTCCAGCGCTTTCAGTCCTCCTTTTTTATAAATATCGGCAATGTTCTTCTCCAAAGAGTCAACCGTAATAGCCGCGCTTTTATAAGCGTAAGGCTTAAAGGGAACTTCTTCGCTTTCTAAGAAGTCTCCTATTTCGTATAAAATTTTAGCGAGATCTTGATTCATTATTTTTCTTCTTTACCTCTTCTGCGCGGGCGGAAAAAAAATACGTTTTTTTTGATAAAATCAAACTTTATGGGAATAATTATTGACGGCTCAACTTTATTTCTTAAAAGCAAAAGAAGAAAAGCCCCGAAAATCCCCAAAAATCCGGTTGCGACAAAAACTTGCTGGAAAGAAAAATACGTGACTGCCAGCCCTCCCAAAGCTCCCGAAATGCCGGTGCCCAAGCCGACGGCCGTAGCGTCCAGTCCAAATTCTGTCGCTTCTTTCCCTCTATCAAGATGGCGGCTAAAGATAGCGGACCACCCTGATAAACTCATAGCCATTGCCAATCCATGCACGGCTTCAAAAGAATAAAGCTGCCACGGCTGAACGGCATAAATATAACCGAAAGGAATCAAGGCGGAGATAAAAAGTCCGCCTGTCATAAGCCAATAGTCGTCTTTTTCCCCGTTAAAAGAGTCCAAAAACATTCCAATCGGCACTCTTGCTAATGACTTCACAATCCAAAAAACCGCAGTGGCAAAGCCGGCGACCATAGCGTTTCCGCCTTCAATGTTCTGCAAGATGAATATGGCAAAAACCGGGCCTATCAGCCCCCAGCCAAGCCAAAAAATCAAATCGCTCAAGACCAATATTTTTATAATTTGATTAACTTTAAAAGCCATATAGTTGTTTTCGTTGTTTCATTCTATGGCAAAAAGACGGAGCAGTCCACAAAAAAGCCGCTATTGACGGCTTTTTCGCTCTTAAAAGCCTTACGCCTCTCCGTAAGAAATTTTTAAAACTTTATAAATAAGGCTAGAAGACGGAACAGAAACGGTTTCTCCCGCCTTTTTGCCAAGTAAAATTTTTCCCACCGGAGATTCGTTGGAAATCTTTCCTTCAAAAGGATTGGCTTCAATCGTTCCGACAATGGTAAAATCAAGCTTTTTCCCTGAATTATCTTTTAAGGAGACTTTGGACCCTAGACAGACGGACCCTCCGCCGTCTTTGGGAGGCTTTATTATCTCATAATTTTTCAAGACTCTTTCCATTTCTCGCAGCCTGCTTTCAAGCATTTCCATATCTTCATGAAAAGACAGATATTCCGAATCAATATCTTCCGACTGCAAAACCTTAGGAATTTCTCCTTTGGTCTTTGCTTCCCTTATTTTTTTTAATTCTTCAAATTCTTTTTCAATCTTAGCCAATCCCTCTTTGGTTAAATAAAATTTTTTGCCCTGCATAATTTTCGTTTTCGTATTTTTAAAAGCTCCCTTTTTGCTAAGGGAGCTGCTTCTGTGTTTTTTATTTGTGTTAAACTTATAAGCTTTCTCCCTTTTATGGCTGGCCTCCTCCGCAAATTAAAAATTTACCGGCAAGACTAACGGTTAAAGGGCAATGCATTGCAATCTGAAGCTTAAGTTTCCTCATATTAAATATAATAATAGGCTCTGCAAAATTCTTTGTCAACGGCTGGAATCTCCTTCTTTTTTAAGGCTTTCCGGCCTTTATCAACAGACAAGAACGGAAACAAAAACTCCGCAAGCAAAATGCTTGCGGAGGCGATAAAATCTTCTAATTCTTCTCTCCTGCTTGGCAATAGAGAAAAACTTCTCCCGTTACCAAAACCGTTGTTTCTTTGGGCTGGACTTCCAATATCCCTCTTTCTATGTCAAAAATAAAATCTTTTGACTTCTTGTCGTGGATTTCTATTTTCCCTTTTTTTAAGGGAGTGATTAATGGAATGTGTCCGTCAAGAACTGTAAGCTCCCCGGCAAGCCCGGGCAAAGTAACGGAAGCTGCTTCTCCCTGAAAAACCGTTTTTTCGTGGCTGATAAGGCTTAACTTCATAATAATTTAATTTACTTCTTCTATGCCCCCTTTCATCAAGAAATCGTCTTCTTTCTTGGAATCCATTTCTCCTGAAACAATTTTCTTGAATCCCTCTATTGTGTCTTTCAAGGGGACATATTTCCCTTCTTTTCCTGTAAAAATTTGGGCGACATAAAAAGGCTGGGACAAGAACTTTTGAATCTTCCTGGCTCTTTGGACGGACAGCCTGTCTTCTTCGGATAATTCTTCCACTCCCAAAATAGAAATAATATCCCTCAAATCCTTATACCTTTTTAATACTCTTACAACTTCGCTGGCTACGGAATAATGCTCTTTCCCGACTATATTCGGATCCAAAATGGTTGAAGTTCCCTCCAACACGTCAATGGACGGATAAATTCCCA
This sequence comes from Minisyncoccota bacterium, assembly GCA_028706715.1. Classification (GTDB taxonomy): domain Bacteria; phylum Patescibacteriota; class Minisyncoccia; order Minisyncoccales; family JAQTVQ01; genus CAIMDX01. The sequence continues at coordinate 35,198 of JAQTVQ010000007.1, forward strand.
AATCAGCTATCAGACGGGATAAAACAATAGTTGCGTCCAAATGCGAGAAAGTGGAGACTACTGCCGGATCAGTCAAGTCGTCCGCCGGAACATAAACCGCTTGAATGGAAGTAATAGACCCGTCTTTCGTTGAGGTGATTCTTTCCTGAAGAGATCCCACTTCCGAAAAAAGAGTAGGCTGGTATCCCGTTTGAGAGGGAATACGCCCAAGCAAGGTGGAAACTTCGCATCCTGCCTGCACAAAACGAAAAATATTGTCAATAAAAAGCAAGGTGTCTCTTTTTTCCTGATCCCTAAAATGTTCGGCAACAGCCAGCCCCGTAAGCCCTATCCTAAAACGCACTCCCGGAGTTTCGTTCATTTGGCCGAAAACAAGGCTTGTATTTTTAAGCACTCCGGAATTTTCCATTTCCAAAAGAATGTCTTTTCCTTCGCGGGAACGCTCTCCCACTCCCACAAAAACGGAAACGCCTTTATGGACGGCTGCAATATTTCTTATAAGCTCTTGGATTAATACGGTCTTTCCCACTCCTGCTCCGCCGAATAATCCGACTTTTCCTCCTTTCGGAATCGGAGTCAAAAGATCAATGGCTTTAATTCCCGTTTCCAATATTTCAATTTTTGTTTTTTGTTCTTCCAAGGCCGGAGCGGGTTTGTGGATAGAAGAATAAGTTGAAGCCTTTATTTCTCCCCCCCCGTCTATCGGCTTGCCTAAAACATTTAAAACTCTTCCCAGAATCTCTTTGCCGACAGGAACTTTGATAGGCTCTCCATTGTCAACAACTTCGTCTCCTCTTTTTAATCCGTCTGTCGGGCCCATTGCCAGCGCCCTGACTTTATTTGCCCCGATGTGCTGCTCCACTTCCAAAATCAATCCGCTTTTTTTTACGGTTAAAGCGTTCAGCATTTGAGGAAGGTCGTTTTCAAACTCAACGTCTATTACCGGACCTAATATTTGAACTATTTTTGCCATACAATCGTTAATTTTTAATTTCTAATTTTTAAATAATATCTAATTTTTAATTTCTAAACAACCGGCTATTCCTATATAAAATCCTTGTTTAAAAATTGGTTCATTGAAAATTTTCTAGCTTATCGCTTCTTTGGCGGAAGTGATTTCTCCCAGCTCGGAAGTAATTTGCTCCTGCCTTGCCTTGTTATAATCTAAAATCAAAAGCTTGATAATTTCTTTGGCGTTATCGGAAGCGTTTTTCATTGCAATCATACGGGCGGAATGTTCGGAAGCGTTGGCCTCCAAAATAGAATGGTAGACTTCAAAAGTAACCAGCTCCGGAACCAAGCTTTCATAAATATCTTTTGAGCTTGGCTCAAAAACATATTCCAAAAAAGGTTCAGACATAATTTTTTCAAAATCTTTCGGAAATCTTTCTTTTAAAAAATCTTCCAATATTCTTTCTTCCACCGGAAGAAGCTGAACCATGCAAGGCTCTTGAGCGAAAGTCGTTACAAAATCAGTGAAAATAATATAAATTTTTTGATATTCTTTTTCAAAATACTTTACAAACAATTCGGCCAAAGGCCTTATCTCGTTTAATTTTCCGAAGTCTCCGATCCCGCTGAATTCTATTTTTATTTTCCGGCCCTTTTTTCTGAAAAAAGCCGCTGATTTTTTCCCGACGGCGGCAATTTCCACCGGCGCAGTTTTTTCAAGTTCTTGGATTTGCTTTTGGGCGTAATTTAAAATATTTTTGTTGAAAGGCCCGCAAAACCCTCTATCGGAGCTGACCACTACGGCTAATATTTTTTCAACCGGCCTTTCTTTAAAATAAAATCCTGTTGCGCCTTCTTTTTTTTGGTGAGCGCTCAATTTTTTTAATATTTGATAAACTTTCAGAGCAAACGGACGAGAGTTTAAAGCCAGCGTCTGCGCCTTGCCCATTTTTACCGCCGAAACCAAGCCCATAGCATTGGTAATCTTGGAAATATTTTGAACGGATCCGATTTTCTGCTTAATTTCCTTTGACTTCATATTTTTGCAAAGCTTCTCTTAATCCTTTTTCCAGTTCCGAACGCAGCTCGGTACTGATATCCCTGGATTCCTTGATCTCTTTTAAAACCCCCGGCTTAATTGATTCAAAGTATTCAATAATATCGTTTTCAGCCTGCTTAACTTGGGACAATTCAATTTTATCCAGCCATCCCTTTACAGCGGCAAAAATGACCAAAACCTCTTTTTCAAAAGGCAAGGGAGCTCTTTCTTCCTGCCTTAAGAGCATCATCATTCTTTGCCCTCTTTGGATTTTTTCTTTAGTTTCCTGGTCAACCTCTTCGGCAAATTCTAAAAAGGCTTCCAGCTCTTTAAATTGGGCTAGCTCCAATTTTAAAGTTGACGATATCTTTTTCATAGCCTTGGTTTGCGCCGCTGACCCGACCCTTGAAACGGAAAGGCCGACATTTACTTCCGGCCTTTGGCCTTTGAGATATAAGCCGGCGTCAAAGAAAAGCTGTCCGTCGGTGATGGAAATAACATTCGTCGGAATATAGGCGGTGATATCTCCTCCTTGCGTCTCAATAATCGGAAGAGCGGTCAAAGATCCTCCCCCCTTTTCTTTGCTAAGCCTTGCCGCTCTTTCAAGAAGCCTTGAATGAAGGTAGAAAATATCTCCCGGATAAGCTTCTCTCCCGGGAGGCCTTCTTAAGATTAAAGCGACTTCTCTCCACGCCCACGCATGCTTTGTAAGATCGTCGTAAATTACCAGCGCGTCTTTCCCCGCATTCATAAAGTATTCTCCCTGCGCAGCTCCGCAATAAGGAGCCAAATACCAAAAAGGAGCCGGATCAGATGATGTTGCCGCCACAACGATTGTATATTCCATGGCTCCGTTTTTTTCCAAAATTTCAATGGTTCTTGCCAGTTTGGATCTTTTTTGGCCTATGGCGACATAAATGCAAACAGGCCTTTTTGCTTCGTTTTTTTGGTTTAAAATTACATCTATGGCCAAAGAGCTTTTAGTGGAAATTCTGTCTCCTAAAAGAAGCTCTCTCTGCCCTCTTCCTATTGGAATTAAGCTATCTACTATCTTGATGCCCGTATGCAAAGGATAATCAACCGGTTCTCTTTCTATTACCGACGGCCCTATTTTTTCAATAAGACCGGAATCTTTGAAATTAATTTTTCCTTTTCCGTCCAACGGCCTTCCCAAAGGATCTATTACTCTCCCTATCATTTCTTCCCCCACCGGAACGGAAGCGACTTTGCCCGTCCTCTTAACAATGTCTCCTTGCTTGATTTTGGAATCTTTTCCCAAGATAATCGCTCCCACTTCAGATTCTTCCAAGCTTAAAGCTATCCCTAATGTTTCTTCTTCTCCTTCAAATTTGATAATTTCCATTGAGCAAACATCCAACAACCCGCTGATTTTAGCGGTTCCGTCTTTAACCTCAATTACTTGGCCTACCTCCTCTTTTTGGGAGCTAAAATCCAAATTTTCTATCTCTTTTTTTAAATAATCTAAAATTTCCATATAATTTGCGGGCCTTGGATACAAGCCCCGGAATTAAACTAATTTTTTCCTAATGCTCCCAATAAGAGTTTTTATTGAAGAGTCAATCAAAACATTATTGGTTTTGGCTTTAAAGCCTCCTATAATAGATTTGTCTATCTGAATTTTAAATTTATCAACTTTTCCCAATTCCGGTTTCAACCTGCTTTTTATTGCTTCTACCTCCTCCTCTCCCATATCTCTGGCTAAAATTAAGACAGCTTCTTTCTCTTTGCTTATTGCTTCCATCTCTTTTAAAATTTTGGGAAGAAGATGTTCCTTCTTTTTGGCGACGGCCACCTGTAAAAAATTACGGACGATTTCTTTTTGCCTTTCTTCTTCTTTCCCTTCCAAAGCCGCGGCAAGAGCCTTGCCAAAAATTTTTGCTTCGTTTTCCATTATTTTCGGGCGGCTAAAAATTTATTTATCAGATCTTTGTCTTTTTGAGCATCAATTTTTTCTTCCAATATTTTTTCCGCCAAAGCCAAGGCCGCTTCTATTTCTCTGTTTTTCTCGGCTTCTTTTATTTTTTCCGCTTCCAGCAAGGCTTCCTTTTTAGCCGATTGTATCATGTTGATTCTTTCCTGCTCTCCCAATAAAACGGATTCTTTCATTTTATCTTCTCCTTTCTTTTTTCCTTGCTCAAAAATTTCCACCGCTTTTTGCTGGGCCTTTGAAATAATATCTTCCCGTTTCTCCCTAATGTCCTTTATTTTTTCTTCTGCGGCTTTTGATTTTTCCAGCCCTTCTTCTATCCTCTGCTTCCTTTCCCTCAAAATTCGTAAAAACGGGCTTAAAGCGAATTTTTTCAGCAAGAACAAGACAATCAAAAAATTGATTATTTGCCCCAGTAAAATTTTCCAATCAATTCCCAGCATAAACAAAATAATTAAAGCGGCGCGGCAAAGCGAAACGAAAGCTTCTGCCGAAAACCGGCCATAGGCGGCAGTTCCGCCTTTTTTAGAAAGCGGAACCGCTTAATAAATAAATTAAACAAATTTTAAAATCAAAGCGACGACAAGCGCGTAAATGGCGATCGCTTCCGCAAAAGCAATGGCCAAGATCATAGCGGTTTGAATTTTTCCCGCAGCTTCCGGATTGCGGCCCATAGCTTCCATGGCTCCTTTGCCGATTAAGCCGACTCCAAGTCCGGGGCCTAAAGCTCCAAGCCCTATGGCCAAAGCGACTGCTAATTCTTTCATGCTTTCTGTTTCCATATTTTTTTTAAAATTATTTTTTATTTTGATTATTTTTTTGTGATTCTTTTTCTATGAAAGGCAAAACAAGACGGCGAACATCAACGATTGTAACAATAATTGAAAAAAATACAAGTGATATCAGGAATATCGGCGAAGTGTTGAATTTTTTGTCTAAAAATACTCCCAAAAGCAAAAAAACTATCAGCGGCAACGCAATCAAAAGACCCACTTGCGCTCCCATTCCCAATGCGTATAAAATTTTATTGCTGTTATTCTTCATGGAGAACGGTCGCCGTCGTATAAAAAACCACTACCAGCGAAGAAAAAATAAAAGCCTGTATAAACCCGACCAAAATTTCCAGCGCCAAAAAAGGCAAGGGAATCAAATAAGCAAGACTCCAATGGATCCCCGTCGCCACCACTATCAATAATGTTTCTCCGGCAAACAAGTTTCCAAAAAGCCTCATGGACAAAGAAATTATTCTGGTAAACTCTCCCAGCCCCTCCAGTATCCCCACAAAAAAAGCCACAGGGCTTCTAAAATCAAGAAATCTTTTAAGGTAAGAGAAAAAGCCAAGTTCTTTAACCGCGGAAAAATTAATGAAAAAAACAGACAGAATCGCCAAAGCCAAAGTAAAGTTTATATCAGAGCTTGGAGACCTTAAAAAGTGAAAAAGCCCCAATCCCGGCAAAAGCTCGGTTAGATTGGATAAAAGTATCATTAAGAACAAAGTAACCGCTATGGGAAAAACTTTTTCCGATTTCGCCCTGTTGTGGGTAACGCTGTCAATGAAATTAAGATAGCTTTCCAAAATCCATTCTAAAAAATTTTGGATTTTTCCGGGAGAAATGCTGTTTTTTTTAAAAGCCCAAAAAAACAGGAGAGATAAAAATCCTCCTATTAAAACAATTAATAAGAAAGTGTTGGTAACCGGAAAATCGCCAATTTGGAAAAATTTTGCGGCTTCAATGGATATTTCTTCCATAATGTTCTATTGTAGCCTCGCAAAATCAAAAATGTCAAGAATCGCTTTTTTTTTACAGAGCAGACGCCCTCTCTAGTCGGCCAAGGCCGGCTGGTAAAATTCGTTGATTTCTATTTTTCTAGCTACAGCCTGCTTAATCTCTTTATTTTCAATAAAGGCTTCTAAAATCAGGCCTTCCATCGTTTCTTCTGAAAAACTTTGATCAAAGATAAAATTTCCTAAAGAATAAGCTATATATTTGCTTTTATAGCGCTCCGCTTCCTGCGCCACATGAGGATGGTGCCCCACTACCAAATCCGCTCCCAAATCAACAGCCAAGCGGGCAAAACTTTTTTGGCTGTCGTTTGAAAACGATTGATACTCTTCTCCCCAATGAAACATCGTTATGATTATGTCTGCCTCTCTTCTCGCGCTGGAAATGCCTTCTTCCAAACTTTCCCTGTCCAGCCATGCCAGTCCCGTTGAATCGTCTTTGGCTTCCCATGTTTTCGGCCCCAAATTGGAAAAAGCCAAAAAAGCGACTCTTGTTCCGTCAGACAATTCAATTATTTTTGGAGACAAGGCTTCTTCTTTATCCCATCCGGCGCCGGCATATTTTATCCCCGCCTTTTGCAAACGGACAAAAGTATCTTCCAGCGCGGCGGAAGTATAATCAAAAGCATGGTTATTGGCCAAACTGACCAAGTCAAACCCCGCAAATTCCAGTCCTTTTATTGCTTTTGGTTCGCTCCTAAAAGAATATATGCTCCCAACATTATATCCTTTGTCGGAGATCGCTCCCTCTAAGTTCCCCACCGTTAAATCCGCTCTTTTTAAATAATCCGCTATTTTCAAAAAAGGAAAAGAATAGTCTCCTCCGCCATACTCGCTTATTGCCGTTTCTACCCCGCGATCCAGCATAATATCGCCGGTAAAAATAATTTTATAGCTGTTTAATTTAGCCGAACTGGCATAGTTTCTTAGAATATAGCGGTCGGAATATATGGCTTCAACTTCTTTCCTCACGTTAACCGCTTTTTGAAACAGCAAAAATCCAACAAAGACGGTAAAGGCTAGAAGGATTAACATCCCCTTATAGCGCAAATTTAACTCCAAAATACTTTTAAGTTCCATAGGATTAAAAAAGCGTTTTTTGAAAAACGCAGTTATTTTTCTCTTGGTCCGAAAATATTCTTATTTTCCCGAAAACGCCGTCATACCCGGGAGCGATTGAAACATCCCCGCTTCTCATTTTTTTAATTCCTTCCGCTATTCTCGTCCAAGGCGTTTTTGACAAACTATCAATGGAATATTTTAATAAGATCGCAAATTCCGAGCCAAAATCTTTTATCATCTGATGATAGGCTAAATTCACTTTTTTTGAAGAAGGACCAACTCCCAAAGATTCTGCTATGATTTCCTGCAAGGGTATTATGCTTTTAAAAGGCGCGGCTTTTTCCGGAGCAAACCCTATCGGACGGTCAGACAGCTCTGCTGCGCGGTTCAAAACCCCTATTGTTAACGGACGTCCGCAGACAGGGCAAAGATTATTATATTTTCTTGACTCTTCCGGGGAAAGGCAAACGCCGCATTCCCTATGGCCGTCATTATGATATTTTCCCTCTTCGGGATAAAATTCAAGGGTATATAAAAATTTCTTCGGATCTTTTTCTTTTAACGCTTGTATTATAGCTTCATAACTTAATTCCGTATCAAAAACCGTAGCCTCTCTTCCCAATTTGGACGGAGAATGGGCGTCGCTGGAAGAAACAAAAGCTATTTTATCAAGGCTGGAATTTCTCCAGCTCATAGCCGGGTCAGAGGATAGTCCCGTTTCTGCCGCATAAATATATTTGGAATATTCTTCAAAGCATTCTTCCAAAGAATTAAATCCGGAACGGGAGCCAAACAAAGAAAACCATGGGGTGTAAATATGCGCAGGGATAACAAAAGCCTCCGGCTCCGCATTCAAGACAATCTCAACTAATTTTTTTGCGTCCAGCCCTAAAATGGGTCGGCCGTCCGATTTTAGATTTCCTCCGGCCGAAACTAAATCTTTGTTTATCTTGGTTGCTCCCTCAAAAGACGGCGCCAAAAAAACGATATGAATTTTCCGCACTCTCCCGTTTTTTTTGTAAATACAGCTTATTTCCGAAGTTAAAAGAAAACGAGTTTTATTTTTAAAATCTTCTTCTGCGTTTTTTAAAACAAAAAGCCCGGGTTCGGCCGGTTCCAATTTTTTAATTAAATCCGCCAGCCAAATCGGATGGGTAAAATCGCCCGAGCCCAAAACCTGGATGCCTTTTATTTTTGCCCATTGGTTTAACGGCTCAAGCTCCATCTGGCTGCTCGTAGCCCGGGAATATTTGGAATGGATATGGAGATCGGCAATAAATTCCATTGATAAAAGTGATTAACCGGATTAGTTAATTTTAAAACCGAAAAATCAAAAATTCAGCTAAATTTTATAAACCTTGTAGCCTTCTCTGGCTTTTCCTTTTAGCCCAACTCCTATTGCCTGTCCCTTTTTAGCTTTCTTGATTTTTTTATGATCCAGCTCCATTGATTTAATGGCTTGCTTAAAATCGGTTTCCTGCCCTCCGATAACTCTAATCATATCTCCAACGCACAGCCCTCCGTCTAACTCAACGACTGCCACGCTGATTTTGTCAAAATAATGCAGAATTTTTCCAATCTGTTTTCCGTTTTTCTCCTTGCCGGTTTTTGCCGCAGAAATCAAAGTTTTTTTATTTTTGACAGCGGGCTTTTTAGCCAAGGCTTTGGGTTTTTTAACAGGTTTTTTCGCTGCTTTCTTGATTGGTTTTTTAATAGCCTTCTTGTCTGTTTTTTTAACAGGTTTGGCAGTTTTCCCGACCGGCTTTTTCGCGGTTTTTTTAGCAGGATTCTTAATCTCCTTCTTCACGGATTTTTTAGCTGGTTTTATTTTTTTTGTTGCCATGGATATAATTTTTGGCCACTTTTTGCTCGCCTCCTCTCTCTGTCTGCGAGAGCTGCGGCAAAGCAAAGTAAAATAAACGGGCGAAATTATTGCCCGATGTCGACCTCTTCGTTCAATTTTTTTTCCTTGTCTATTAATTTTATTATCTTCTCCACTATTTTGTGCGGGTCCTTTTCGTAAATTATTTTATTAACTCCCGGGCAAGGAGTATCGGCAACCATTCTTGCCTTATCGGCAAAACCTCCCGTTCCCTCCAAAACCGCCAGGGGCTTTTTGGTTTCAAAGGCTGTGGCAAATTCATGCATTGTCCCCATTCTGCCGCAAACGATTATTACTCCGTCGGCTGATTTTGTCATCATTACGTTGCGGCCGACATAATCAGCCCCGGTATAAACCATTACGTCAAAAGGTTTTACCGGCAGTCTATA
>JAQTVQ010000021.1 GCA_028706715.1 Minisyncoccota bacterium
AAACACGAGCGATGTGATTTTGGAGTAAAAAAAAGAGACTTAGCATGTTTAAATTATTTCAATCAACTCAATATATGAAAATCTCAAGCATTGTTTCAAGACTAAAAAACTCTAAGAAACAAAAAATAAAAAAGAGCCATTCCAAAGCTTTCACTCTCATAGAGCTGATTCTTGTCATTGCCATTATTGCCATTCTTTCCTCCATAATTCTTATCTCCATCCAAGGCCCTCAAGCCTCAGCTAGAGACAGTCGCAGACAAAGCGATCTTTCTCAAATCGGAAAAGGCTTGCAAGCCTATTACCTTACCCATAACACTTATCCTCAAAGCGAAGAGATATCCTTGGAAAACGACGAAGAAAACGCAGAATTTGCCCAAGCCATGGAGCAGGGAGGATATTTTTCTGTCTTGCCCGAAGATCCAAGCTATACGGCAGGAGGAGAATATACCTACAAATATATTTCTTCCTTTCCCGATTCCTATCTTCTTTGCGCCAAAGCCGAATCCAAAAACGGCCGATTTTGCATTAAACAAACAAGCGGAGAGGTCAGATTTATAGAAAATCCTTTGTAGAAAATTATTAAAATTTTTAAGCTTTTATACCAAGGAAATTGTCTGCAAGTTAGATGTCTCTTTCTTTAGCTTTTATCTTTTCTTGCTCTTGTTTTTTGGCGGGGATTTTAACCGCTTCTTTCTTCAAACTATCTTTGGCCGCAGGATTTTTTATTTCAATCGCCGGGCTGTTTTTAATTGGGATAACATGGAGCCGTCCCAAAATGGCCGTTACCGGCTTTTGCCTGATTTTTTATGTCCTTGGCGCTTGGCACTTCCAATCTTTTGAATCAGCGATCTTGAAGCAAAGGGAAGAACTGGGGGATTCCGGACGGAAAGCGGAGATAACCGGCAGAATAATATTTGAGCCGGACAGAAGGCAAAGCTATACAAACTTAAAAGTTGAGATAGAAGAAATCCGTTTCTTAGACGGCGAAGAAGAGAAAAATGCGGTTAATTCGGCCGGGGCGGTAGTCTGGGCAGCAGTGGAGAACTATCCGGAATTTTCATACAATGACCGGATAAGAATGGAAGGAGAATTGAAAATTCCGAAAAGGGGAGACTCTTTCAATTGGCCGGGTTATTTAGCAAAAGAGGGAGCGGTATGGCAAATTTCTTGGCCAAAAGCGGAATTGCTGGAAAAAAGCCGGCCTGTTTTTGGCTGGCCATGGATATATTCAAAAATATTGTCCGTTAAAAAAGAGATGGAAGAAGTAATTTATAGGAATCTTTCTTTAAACGAAGGGGCTCTTTTGTCCGGTCTGATTTTTGGAGACAGAAGCTTGATGTCCGACGAGTTCAAGGAGAAGATGAACGAAACCGGGCTAAGCCATATCGCCGCGGTTTCAGGATCTAACGTGATTATTTTAGCCAGCATATTGATGGCTTTTTTGGTGGGGGCAGGCTTATGGCGGCAGCAAGCTTTTTGGCTGACCCTGTTTTTCATATGGGTTTTTGTTATTTTAGTTGGCCTTCCCTCTTCGGCTGTCAGGGCGGGCATTATGGCGAGCTTGCTTTTGTTCGCCCAATATTTGGGCAGGCAAAATACTTCTTGGCGCGCTATGATTTTGGCGGCGGCGATTATGCTTTCTTTGAATCCTTTGCTTCTGCGTTATGATGCCGGCTTTCAGCTGTCTTTTTTAGCCGTTGGAGGGCTGATATTTTTATCGCCCATAATTAAAGAAAGCATAAAGTTTGTTCCGGAAGAAAAATTTTTGAATATCAAAGAAATATTGGCGCAAACTTTGGCGGCTCAAGCCGCGACTTTGCCGCTTATAGTTTATAATTTCGGATGCGTCTCGCTGGTTTCGCCCTTGTCTAATATTTTAATAGTGCCGGCCATTCCCTTGATAATGGCTCTCGGCTTTGTTTTTGTTTTGGCGGGGCTGATTTGTCCTTGGCTTGGCTGGATATTGTCATGGCCCGTTTTTTTTCTGCTGGCGATTGCCGTAAAAATTATTGATATGTGCGCTTCTCTTCCTTTTGCGTCTTTTGCTTTGAGCCTTTCTTGGGGTTGGCTTGCCGTTTTTTATGTTTTTCTTTTGGCTGTGATTATCAAAAAGAGAAAAAAGGAATTTTTAAGCGAAGGATATTTATGAGCATTTTTAAAATTAAGATAATGCCGGCTGTTATTTTTATTTGATTCTGATACAATAAAATTGTTATGGCCGTAAAAAAGATAGCAGTTAAGCGAGTCAAAAAGCCTGCAAAGAAAAAAACTGCTGCCAAGACCGCTTCTAAAAGAACAAAAACAAAAAAAGCTTCTTCAAAAGCCTCTATTCCGGAAGTTGAAGTTCCTTTTGTTCCGAATGCCGGATACAAGGCTTGGATCGTTGGAGTAAATATGGGCTACGGCCATCAAAGGACAGCCTTTCCTTTGCGTTTTTTGGCGCCGGAAGAAAAAGTGATAAATGCCAATAATTATTCAGGAATTCCCGAGAAGGACAAAATGATTTGGGAAAGCAGCCGCCATGTTTATGAATTTATCTCCCGTTTAAAAAATGCTCCGTTGATAGGCGATGCCTGTTTTTCCGTTTTGGAGCGTTTTCAGAAAATTTTGAGCTATTATCCCAAGAGGGATCTTTCAGAATCAAATTTCAGCGTAGAACAAGTTTACAGCCTTTTAAGAAGAGGATGGGGAAGCCATTTAATAAGCAAGCTTAGCAAAAAACATCCGGGGCTTCCTTTTATCACAACGTTTTTTAATGTGGCTTTTATGGCCGAATTTTTCGGTTATCCCGGAGATATTTTTTGCGTTATATGCGACGCTGATGTTGCCAGGGCATGGGCTCCTCTCAATCCTCATATTACCCGCATAAAATATTTTGTCCCGAATAAAAGGACCGCTCAAAGGCTGGAAAGCTACGGCATTAATCGGTCAAATATAATTTTTAGCGGCTTTCCTTTGCCTTTGGAAAATATAGGAGACGAAAGAATGGAAATCCTTAAGGAAGATTTAAGGTATCGCCTTTTGAATTTAGATCCCAAAAACAGCTATCGCGAACGCTACCATTCCTTGATTGATCGTCATTTGGGAAGGCTTCCTCTCCAGCCGAGCCATCCTTTGACGATAATGTTTTCAATCGGCGGAGCCGGAGCCCAAAAAGAGATAGGGCTGGAAATATTAAAAAATCTTAAAGACAAAATTATTTTTGGAGAAACAAAAGTAATTTTATCGGTCGGGAACAGAGAATCAACAAAAATTTATTTTGAAGAAGAAGCCGAAAGAATAGGGCTGTCCAACGAATTAAAAGGAAACATTGAAATAATTTTTGAGAAAAACATACAAGACTATTTCTCCAAGTTTAACGCCGCTATAAGAAAAACCGATATTCTATGGACCAAGCCGAGCGAACTTTCTTTCTATTCTGCTTTGGGGCTGCCTATTATCGTTGCTCCCCCCATAGGATCGCAGGAAAACTTTAACCAAAGATGGATTTTGAAATCGGGATTTGGAGCGAATCAAGAAGATCCAAGATATCTTGGGCAGTGGCTTTTTGATTGGCTGGAACAGGGGTATTTGGCTGAAGCGGCAATGGAGGCTTTTGTTGAAGGCGAACAGCTGGGCGCTTTAAAAATTAAAGAAGAGATTAAGAAATGCTTTGGCTAATAACAGCTCTTTCGGCCTATCTTTTTTTTGCTTTAGGGAACTTGGGAGACAAATTCGTTCTTGCCGGTCCGCCAAAGCCTCAAGGCTATACTTTTTGGGTGGCCGCCGGAGGGCTGGTGTCTCTTTTGCTGGTTCCGTTTGCGGTTTTTTTTGTTCCAAGCTCTGCTGTCCTAGCCGCTATTATTATAGCTGGAACTTCTTATATCCTCGGCCTTTATTTTTTGTATAGCGCGCTGGAAGCCGGAGAAGTTTCAAAGATTATGCCTGCCTTGGGAGGGTTTTTGGCCGTTTTTACGCTGATAATCTCTTCCCTTCTTTTTAAAACAGGAGACTTCTTTTCTTTAAGGAATATAATCGCCTTTACCTTTCTTTTCGGGGGGAGCATGGCGGCCGTTTGGAAAAGAGGATCTTCTCTTGCAAAGCAAAATTTTAAGATAGTAATCCTTGCCGCTTTCTTTTTTGCCGCAAATTATAATTTTTCCAAAGTTGTTTTTTCCGGCTATCCGTTTTTATCCGGATTTATTCTGATGAGAATAGCCTCCTTTTTGGCAGGTTTTGCAATTTTTGCTCGTTTTGCTTTGCCGGAGGCTTTTTCTTCCAAGCCGGCCTTTAATAAAAATAATACCGGTTTTTTTGTTTTGGCCCAGACTGCCGGAGGAGCAGGATTTCTCTTGGAGAGCTTGGCTATTTCTCTTGTTTCCGCCGCTTTTCTTCCTTTCGTCGTGGTTCTGCAGGGAGCGCAGTATCTTTTTTTATTCTTTTTTTCCTATTTTCTTTCAATGAAAGTGAAAGTTTTTAAAGAGAATTTTTCAAGAAGAGCTGTTTGGCAAAGAATATTGGCTCTAATTCTGATTGTTTGCGGCTTATTGATATTAGCCTTCGTCAAATAAGCTAAATAAAATAAATAGTTAAAATAATGGCAATGAAATTAATATTTAAATATATCCTTTGCGTTTTGGCGTTTTTGATTTCCATTGTTTCCATATATTTTTTTGCGGGCTGGGCGCCAAAACCTCAAAACATTGTTTGGGGGGCTAATTTTTCTCAAAAACACGCTAAAGACCTTGGGCTTAATTGGAAAGAGGCTTATTCCGCCGCCTTAGACGATTTAGGAGCTAAAAAACTAAAAGTGGCCGTTCATTGGGACTTGATTGAGCCGAATAAAAACGAATATTATTTAATGGATTTGGAATGGCAGGTCAAAGAGGCCCAAAAAAGGCAGGCAGATTTGATTTTGGTTATAGGAATGAAGACCAGCCGCTGGCCGGAATGCCACATTCCCGAATGGGCTAAGGGGCTGGAGAGAGAAGAACAGCAGGAGCAGATTCTTGAGCTTTTGAGCAAGCTGGTCGTCCGCTACAAAAATTATCCGAATATTTACGCTTGGCAGGTTGAAAACGAAGCGCTTTTTCCTTTTGGCGAATGTCCGTGGACGGATAAAGAATTTTTGAAAAAAGAAAAAGCCCTTGTAAGCCAGCTGGATCCCGGCCACAAAGTGATTATTTCTGACAGCGGGGAAGGCTCTTTTTGGATTGAAGCGGCTAAAATAGGAGATATTGTGGGCATTACTACTTACAAAAAAGTTTGGATACACCAGTTTAACTCTTATTTTGAATATCCTATTCCTCCTGTTTTTTATTATCGCAAAGCCCAATTGATTAAATATTTTTTCAATAAGGAAGTTTGGTCCGTTGAATTGCAGGCAGAGCCTTGGTGTCCGGATCTTTTATATGATTGTTCCGCGGAGGAGCAGAAAAAGACTATGGATTTGGAAAAATTTCAAAAAAATATTAAGTTTGCCGAACAAACAGGTTTAAGCCATTTCTATCTTTGGGGAACGGAATGGATGTATTGGATGAAAACCGAGCAAAACGATCCAAGCTTTTGGAACAAAGCAAAAACCCTCTTCTAACAATCAGCCCAAAAATTACACAAGAAAAATTGCACAGGTGCCACCTGTGCAAAAACTCGCACAGGTGGCACCTGTGCAGATTCTCGCACAGGTGCCACCTGTGTAAACCTGTGTAAATTTGGGCTGTGCAAACTTTGATAAAAAAATTATAATTACAGATATGGCCTATAAAAAACCGGAATTTATTAACGGAGAAATATACCATATATATAATCGCGGAGTTGAAAAGAGGGATATTTTTAAAAATGACGCAGATCGTTATCGTTTTGTTTCCTCCTTGTTTGAGCTTAATGATAGAAAAATGGTAAAAATGAGGGACAGAATTTCAGAAAGAATAAAAAGAAACGCAAAGAAAATTAAAAATTACACAGGTGCCACCTGTGCAGATTCTCGCACAGGTGGCACCTGTGCGGATTGTGAGGAGGAAGGCATAGATGATTGCTTGGAAATTGAGAGGGAGAAGATAATTGAACTTTTGGCTTTTTGCTTGATGCCGAATCATTACCACTTGATTATTAGGCAGCTGGACGAAGGAGGGATTACTCTTTTTATGAAAAAACTTGGGAATAGCTATGTCGGATATTTCAATGAAAAACATAAAAGAAAAGGGCTGGGATCTCTTTTTCAGGGTCAATTTAAAGCGGTTCTTGTGGAGAGCAACGATCAATTTTTAAATCTTGCAAGCTATGTTTTTGCGAATCCGGCAGGCATATTGGATCCTGAATGGAAGAAAAAAGGAGTTTCTGATTTTGGAAGAACCGTTGATTTTTTGAATTCTTACCGTTGGTCAAGCTACTTGGATTCAATAGGCTTCAAAAATTTTCCTTCAGTAACGCAAAGAGATTTTCTTTCAATGTCTTTTAGCGAAGGCTCTTCTTCTGAAGAAAATATTAAAAATAACGTGGAAGGAATGATATTGAGAAATTTTGATTCCCAGCAAAAATTGCTGGAAATAGACTCTTTATTATTGGAAGATTAGCGTCGCGTAGCCTTGTATCGGCCAAATTCGCGCAAGCAAACCCGCGCAGATCCTCGCACAAAAATTACACAGGTGCCACCTGTGCAGATTTCTGCACAGGTGGCACCTGTGTAATTTCTGTGCTAGTTTTTGCGATCTGTTTGTTGCGGATTGGGAGTTTATGGAGAGGGTTTTTCTGCTTCAGCTATTGACTATTTATTAAATCGGCTTTAATTTGCTATTATATAGAAAACCTGTCTATTAATAGGCAAGTTTGAATGGCTGACAGTTTCCGTATAGGAAATTTTGCGCCAAAAACTTTAAATTTTTTGTATATTATTAAATAATTAAAGGTTAAATTTTTCGGCTTATGTCTATGTATGAATTGCCCAAATTTAATTTTTCAAAAAAAGAAAAAAGCAACAGGGAAAATGATGCCAAGAAAGAAGAAAATCCGGCAATAGAGCCGGGAATTCCGTCTATTGACATCAATGCTTCTCTTGGCTCTTTAAACGGCGGACAGCCTGAAAGTTCTTTGCTTCCGGCTAAAGAAAATTCGGAGCCGATTTTAGTTCCTCCTTCTGCGGGAGAAGAAAAAAAAGAGGAGATTATTCAAGAAGAAAAACAAGCCGGCAAGAAGCATCTTTCTTTGGGGCTGGTTTTGGTCTTGGCTCTGCTTGTCGGATTAATCGGCGGATCCGTTTCCGGCTATTATTTTTATTCTAAAATCAGGCAAGACTTGGGCATGCCTCCGGCTGAAAGCGCTTTAAAAACGTTTAATCCTTTTGCGCCAACGACCAGCACGGAAACTATTATAGAAAAACAGATTTTTCAGGACACCAGGGAGGAAAAAGTCATTAAAACGGTAGAGGAAGTTTCTCCTTCTGTTGTTAGCGTTGCGGTATATAAAAATATGCCGGTTTACCAATATAATTATCAGCAGAATTTATTTGATGATTTCTTCGGCAATCCTTTTGGCGGATATGTCGTCCCTCAAGTTAAAGGATATGAAAAACAGGAAGTCGGAGCCGGATCGGGGTTCATTGTATCCGAAGACGGATTAATTTTGACTAACAAGCACGTAGTGGAAGACACAACCGCGGAATATAAAATAATTACCAATGACAATAAAGAATATGACGCTAAAGTCTTAGCCCGCGATCCCGCTCAAGATCTGGCGATCTTGAAGATTGAAGGCAGCGGCTTTAAAGCTTTAAAGCTTGGAGAATCCAATGACTTGCAAATAGGCCAAACAGTTATTGCCATTGGCAACGCCTTAGGAGAGTTTCAGAACACTGTTTCCGTCGGCGTAATTTCCGGTCTTTCCCGTTCAATTATCGCTTCCGACGGCCAAATGAAAGAAACTTTGGAAAATGTCATCCAAACGGACGCGGCTATTAACTCAGGCAATTCAGGAGGTCCGCTTTTAAATCTTTCCGGAGAAGTTGTCGGTATTAATACCGCTGTGGCTTCGCAGGCGCAGGGCATCGGATTTGCCTTGCCTATTGATTTGGCAAAACGCGACATAGAACAAGTTAAAACAATCAATAAAATTTCTTATCCTTTTTTAGGAGTAAGATATCTTTTAATCACTTCTGAAATAGCTGAAAATCAAAATTTGTCCGTTGATTACGGAGCATTGATAAGCAGGGGGTCTGACGGCAGCGCGGCAATAGTGGTTGGATCGCCGGCGGCAAAAGCGGGATTAAAAGAAGGGGATATTATTTTAGAATTTAACGGGCGAAAAATAGACCAAGAAAACACTCTAGCCAAAATGATTGCCGAATACCTGCCTAATGATAAGATTACCCTGAAGATACTAAGGAGCGGAAAGCAATTCCTGGCGGATATTACATTGGGCGAGTGGAGCCAATAACCGATCTTCAAAAGCGCGTCGTTAAGACGCGTTTTTGCCGGCCCAAGCTAAGAATTGTTTAAATTCTTAAAAAAGGAGGTATAATGCAATATATATAAAATTTCAATTAATTTTATGGGAAATTTAGCGCAAAAATTTAAAAAAAGCCGAAGGGGCTTTACTTTAATGGAGCTTTTGGTTGTCGTTACCGTTCTCGGAGTGCTGTCTTCGGGAGCTGTCATTGGATTTGAAAAAATTAAAGCAAGCAGCCGCGACGATAAAAGAATCAGTGATTTGGCTATCATTAAAACGGCTTTGAATATTTATTATATGGAAAACGACAAATATCCCGTTTCCGATGGCAATCCTCCAAGGGTGAAAATCGGCGGAAACGGCCAATGGAGCAAAGATTTTGCTGAAGCTTTGGTTCCGAAATATATCGGGAAGCTTCCAGAAGATCCTTTATATTCTAAAATTGGAGATGAGGTTCTTTATGTTTACAGAGTGGACAGGGTAGATAAAAGCTCTTATACGATTTGCTCTAAAATGGAAGAAAAAAGCGATTATCCCTGCGCTTGCGTGGACGAAAAAGCAAATTCAGAAATTTCTTATCATGATTATATAGGCGGCGGACTTTGTAATTAAAGTTTTCAAAAAATAAATTTTTATGGACAAAGCAAAATTTCTTTCTTTTTTTCAAAAACCGCGGAAAAAAGCCTTCACTCTCGTGGAAATCCTTACGGTGGTGGGTATTATTTTGATAATGGCCGCGGCTGTTGTTCCGGCAATCAACAGCTTTTTGATGAACTCTAGAGACAGCCAAAGAAGAGCCGACCTTGAAAAGCTAAAAGTGGCTTTACAGGTCTATTATACTTACAACGATTCATATATCGCCTTGGACGAAAGCGGTAATTGGTTTTCTACTGAAGAAAATACGGACTTCCAGCAAATCTTGAATTCTCAATATATAGACAGAATTCCGGAAGATCCTTTGTATCCGCAAACGGACGATTCCGGAGAAGCATATTCTTATTACTACCAAGCCTCCAC
>JAQTVQ010000022.1:0-5583 GCA_028706715.1 Minisyncoccota bacterium
AATCGCGACACAATTAGCGACAGTGTCGCGGCCGGTCCAAATTTTGCTTCGGCGGATTATAAGCAATTCTAAAAAAGCAGGTTAAATTTATATGAAATTGACAATTAAAGAAAATAAAAAAACGAAAGCCAAAATTGAAATAGAACAGGAATGGGAAGACTTCAAGCTTTTTTATGAAAAAGCTCTTTCCAGTTTTGCCAAAGAGATTGAGCTTCCCGGTTTTCGCAAGGGCCAAGCTCCGGCTTCTTTGGTTGAGTCAAGCTTGGATCCGGCAAAACTTTTGGTTGAGGCGGCCACTTTATCTGTTGACGATCTGTGGCCTAAGGCCGTTGCCGACTTGGAAAAGCAAAAAATAGAAGCTATTTCACAGCCCCAAATAGAGCTTTTAAAATTAGCAAAGGGAAACGAATTCGTTTTTTCGGCTGAATTTGAGATAATGCCGGAAATCGTCTTGCCGGACTATAAGGCTTTTTCCCAAAAGATTGAGAAAAAAGAAATTAAAGTGGAAAATAAGGAAATAGAAGAAACTGTTTCCAATATTCAAAAGTCTAGAGCTTCGCTGATTGAGAAAAAAGAGCCGGCAAAAAAAGAAGATTTCGTGGAAATTAACTTTTCTTCGCCTGATGTTGAAAACGGCAAACTCCGCAAAGACGGCTTTATCCTTGGAAAAGGCAGCTATCCCGAAGAGCTTGAAGCAAATTTGGTCGGAATGTCTGCGGGAGAGTCTAAAGAAGTTAATTTCAACTCCAAAGAAGAACCGGCCAAAAGTTTGAAAGTAAAAGTAGAGATGCTTGCCGTAAAGGAAATGAAATTGCCGGAAGCTAATGACGAATTTGCCAAAACTTTGGGCAAATTTGAGAATATGGAAGCTTTGAGGAAAAACATTAAAGAGGGGATTGAAGAAGAAAAAAAGACGGCCGAAACCCAAAGGCGGAGAGAAGATTTTTTGGCTGAAATAAGCAAAGAAACAAACGTTGATTTACCTCAAGTCTTGATTGACAAAGAGTCGGTTCAAATGATGAATAACGCCAAAGAGCAAGTTTCCCAAAATTTGGGAATCAGCTTTGAAGAATATCTTAAAAAAATAAATAAAAAAGAAGAAGACCTTAAAAAAGAAGCAGAGGAAGCGGCAAAAAAAAGGGTAAAAAACTTTTTGATTATGAGAGAGATCGCCAAGAGGGAAAAAACGGAAGCTTCCGCCGAGCAGATGGAGGAGAGGATAAATGCCATTCTTAGCTATTATCCCGATTTAAAAGCCGCGGAGAAGGAAGCCAATTTTGAGAAAATTTCCGCTTACGTTGAAGACGAAATCAAGCAAGAAAACGCCTTCAAAACCCTAGGCTTGTAGACTATATTCCTCCTTGCAAAGCTTTAGATTTTGAGAGAGCCGATGTATTGCTTTTTTAGAGGCAATGAAAATGCTCAATAAAATAATTGCTTCTTTAAAAGATTGTCTTTTTATGAGAAAATCTATTTATAAAGATAATTAGGGAAACGTTTTGTATCTAGCGGTTTATGCTACAAGCTACAAGCTAATTCCTAATTCCTAATATATGAATTTAATTCCAACAGTTATAGAAAAGACCCAATCCGGAGAAAGGGCTTACGACATTTACTCCCGTCTTTTGCGCGACCGGATTATTCTTTTAGCCGGTCCGGTCAATGACGGCCTGGCCAATTCCATTATTGCGCAGCTGCTGTTTTTGGCGTCAAAAGACCCAAAAAAAGACATACAAATATATATTAACAGCCCCGGGGGATCGGTAACCGCCGGATTGGCCATTTATGATACGATGCAGTATATCAAACCGGAGATATCAACCGTTTGCGTTGGACTGGCCGCCTCAATGGGGGGATTCTTGTTGGCCGCCGGACAAAAAGGAAAAAGATACGCCCTTCCGAATGCGGAAATTCTTTTGCATCAAGTCGCGGGAGGAGTGACAGGCCAAGCCACGGAAATAGAAATTACGGCCAAGCAGATTTTGAAAATCAAGGAAAAAATGAACAAAATACTTGCCAAACACACAGGACAGCCTTTGCCGCAGATTGAAAAAGACACTGACCGAGATTTTTATCTTACCGCCGAAGAAGCCAAAGAATACGGAGTAATTGACGAAGTAATCAAAACAAAAGAATAAAGCAGGCCTTGAAATCGGCCAAAGAGAAAAACCGCAAAATCATTTTGCGGTTTTTTTATCCACAGTTTTTTATTCTTTTTAAAAAGAATATTTGGTAGAATAGCAAAAAGCGTCAACAAAATTAAATCCGGCTAACCAATTAATTTTTGCAATAATTATTCTAGTATGAATTTTTCAAACTTTAGCAAATCTATAATTTTAATAATAGCGATAGTTTTGCTGGAATGTTTCAATGTGGGATTGATTCTTTATCTTACCGGCTCTTGCTCGGTCGTAAAAAAAGCGGATTCTTCTGTTGAAAAAAATGTTTCGGCTGATTCTTTGAATCAGACTTCTGCTCCGCATAGCGATTCTGTCCAAGGAGATGAAGGCGAAGGAACAAAAAATGAAGAAATGGAAAATGAATCCCAGCAAGCCAAAGAAGGCCATGCTGTGCAGGACAGCCCGACTATTTTGCCCGAAGAAGGGACCTAAAATACAAAATATTTATGGATTGGGAATCCAAAGCAATAATAGTTTTTTTAATAATAGCGATATTTTTGCTGTCAGCCGCAGTTGTCGGTTTTTTTTATTCCGACCAGCTTTCTTCCGTTAGCCAAAACAATCAAAAGGATAATGTGATTGCTGAAAAGTCTTTAGAAGAAGAAAAATCCGAAGAACGGCAAGAAGAAAATATTTCCGGCCAGACTGGAAATATGGAAATTGGGCAAGGGCAAACGAAAGAAGACGTTTTGGCCGAAGTTAATCCTTCCGCTTTAAACAACCCTGTCATTCCTTCCGAAGTTTCTCTTCCGGCAATTATTTTTAATACGCAGGGAACGATAGTTTCTTTGGAAGAAGACGGAATAACAATCAATGGAAGCGGCTCTAATTTTGAAGACCAAATTTCCAGGCGGATTAAGGTGAAATTTGACGAGCAGACAGTTGTTTCCGAGATAGGCGGAGTGAAAAAATATGCCGGCTTTGCCGGATTGGAATATTTGGCCGCAGGAGATCAAGTCTTTTTAAGCTCAAATCAAAACATACGCGGAAAAACGGAATTTATAGCTAAATACGTCAATAAGCAATAAAAATTTTTAAACTTGGGAAAGAATAAAATGATAAAATCAAGATCAATTTCAATAGCGGCCAGCGCCATTATAATGAGCTTATTCTTCGGGTTTGCTTTTGCTTCTTGGCAGGAGCCGGCTGTTGCTCCGCCAAACGGCAATATTTCCGCGCCGGTTAATATCGGAAGCACCGCTCAAACAAAAGCAGGAGAGTTTTCCGTTTTGGGAAATTTCTATGCGCCGATGATGTATGATTCCGATGATTCCAACTACTACGTCAATCCCGCCGGTCAGACTATTTTGGCGGGGAACGTAGGGATAGGTACCGGCATAACCACCCCGACCAATACTCTTCAGGTCAAAGACCTGATCAACTTCCCACCTTTTATTTACGGGACATTCTTAGGATATCAGGCAGGGAACGTGAATACGGGAACTTACAACACTTTCGTGGGCTATCAGTCGGGGTTAGCAAATACTACGGGGCATGATAATACCGCTCTTGGAAAGGATTCTTTTCGTTCCAACATTTCGGGATGGTCCAATGTCGCGGTAGGGTTCGATTCTCTCTACGCTAACACCTCGGGTAATTACAACACCGCCATCGGAGATCATTCTCTCTTTGCTAATACTAACGGTGGATCTAACGTCGCCAACGGGTGGAAGTCACTTTATTCTAACATTTCTGGCAGGGATAACACCGCCGTTGGGAGAGAATCTCTTTATTCTAACAGCTCTGGCGTGGATAACACCGCCAGCGGAGCATATTCTCTCCGTTCTAATACTACGGGAGGAGGGAATACCGCTAATGGAAAAAATTCTCTCCGTTCTAACACTGTAGGCTTTGAAAATACTGCCGGAGGAAGAAATTCTCTTTATTCTAACACTGCAGGCAATTTCAATACCGCCTATGGCGTACAGTCCCTTTATTCCAGCGCCACAGGTAATTATAACACCGCCGTTGGACAAAATTCTCTTCAGAACAATGTATCGGGTTCTGGCAATGTATCCTTAGGCTATTCCGCCGGCCGTTACGAAACCGGTTCCAACGCTTTCTATATCGACAATCAAGACAGGGGAAGCACGGCGGGAGACAAAACCAAGGCTTTGCTTTACGGCACTTTTGCCGCAGCCACTTCCAGCCAGCAATTGACCGTTAACGGAGCGCTTAATGTTGCCGGAACTTTGACGGTCGGAGGAATTCCAATAGGTTCGGGAGGCGGAGGAGACAGCTATTGGGTTCAATCCGGATCTAATATTTACGCTTCCAGCACTTCATGGAACTTGGGAGTAGGAACAACGGAACTTGCGGACTTTTCCAACGCCAAAGCCGTTTTCAGCCATTCAGACACTGGAATGGTATCAAGCCATTTTACGGGTTTGGTCGGAGAAGCGGCATCAGACGGAACAATAGATGCGCGAGGAATTTTGGGAGTAGGGAAATCTAACGGATCTATGTCAGGGATAGGAGTGTTAGGAATCGGGAAAGTTTCCAGCCCTTCCGATACGGCTAATTCTTACGGAGTTTATGGCGCGGCGGATGACTCTCATTCCGGAGCCATTAATTTCGGCGTATGGGGACAAGCTAATAATTCTTCTTATGCCAACTACGGAGTGGAAGGACGGACCAAACCGAATTCGCTTACAACTTATGCCAGCGCTGCCGGGCTTTTTGAAGGATGGTCTTATTCTTCAAATAGCGCTTACGGAGTTTACTCTTACGCTTGGGCCGATTCTTCGTCCGATACGGGCAACGGCTATGCCGGAAGGTTCCGTTCCGAAGCTGCAAGAGCCGGGTCCAACTATGGCCTTTCTTCTTCCGCCAGCGGAGCGGCCGGATATAATATAGGAGGATATTTCAGCGCCGTAACTTCTGCATCAAACAGCGGATATGGAATATATTCTTCCGTAACGGCTTCGGCTTCTTCCAACACGAGCAACGGCGTTGCCGGATCTTTTTGGTCCACTTCCGCCAGAAGCGGAACGAATTACGGAATATATTCTTCCGCCAGTAACGGAGCTAATAACTATTCTTTTTACGGAGCCAACGGCGTTTTTTATAACTATGCCAGCGTAGGTATCGGCACTGCGAGTCCGAACGCTTTATTGCATGTTAAGCATCCTGTGGGAGATTTGGTAACAAGATTTGAAGGCGCTACCAATTCTTATAAATCAAAGATGTATATCAGCTCTTCCAGTTCCGGCGACGGAGGATTCCAATATGAACCGAGCAATAACAACCAAATGGATATATTTTCTTATGGAGATATGAAGTTTGATGTCGGGACTGGGAATATCTCCGGAAGCATAGCCAATGAACGTATGCGTATTACTCAAGGAGGAAACGTAGGTATTGGAATAACGAATCCGGGAGAAAAGCTGGAAGTAGCTGGCAA